>JAJZEQ010000109.1 GCA_021851345.1 Pseudomonadota bacterium | reverse complement strand
GGCGCGTTCCGCTACCAGTTCCACATAACAGTCCGAAATTTCCTGGCGGCTTTTTCGCAAAATCGAGACCACGTCAAAGCTGGTGCAGCCACCCGCCCCGATCAACAGCATTTCCATCGGACGCGGTCCGAGATTGCGCCCGCCCGCGGCGGGCGGACCATCCATCAACACGGCGTGATTGCTTTCGGTTTCCCCCAGAAAAGAAGCCTGTTCCACCCATTTGACCCGAGCTTTCATGATATTCCTTTGTGTTTTTCAACTGTCAGAGAACGCCAACTTTACCCGATACCAGAGCAATCCGATAACTTCGTGGATAAAAATTTTGCTGTCATACAGAGACCGGGCGTTTGGGAGGAAGGCAAGCAAATCGGTCCGGTAACGCGTGGTGAAGGCGGTCGGGGCTTCGACGACCTCGAATCCGGCACGGCGGAAAATCCCGGCGGCGCGCGGCATGTGCCAGGCATGGGTGACCAGATATATTTTGCGGATTCCTGCCTTCTGCAGAATGCGGAAAGAGCTTTGCGCATTCTCAAAGGTATTGCCAGACTCATTTTCGGTCCAGCGCACCGGAACGCGGAAATCCTGTTCCAGTGAATCGCTCATTTGCTGCGCTTCTGAAATGCCGTTGCCGCGGGGTTTGCCCCCGGTCACGAGTATCGGCGTTCCGGTTTCCCGCTGGAGCTTTGCCCCGTAGCGCAAGCGAACCAGCGTGGCATCGGCGACAGTGTCTTGCGCCGCATATTCGGGCGCATGGAAATAGGTTCCTCCGCCCAGTATCACGATTGCACCGGCCTTTTGCTGCCCGATATTCAGGGGGGATGTTTGCGCTTCGAGCAGGTGCAGTGCGCCTTCCGCGAAGTAGGGCGTAGACAAGACCCAGAGCAGACCCAGTGCGCCGATCACCAAGGGCCGCGCAAACCTGTGGCCGCGATACAGGAAGAAGACGCCCAGTCCGAGCATCAGCAACAAGCTTAGCGGCGGCAGCAAGAAAGTGGCTATAAAATTGGTGGCGAACCAGGACATGGCGTGAATTGGAGTACCGGAATGTACCCATCTTACCGGCATCCGCGGCTGTTCCGAAAGTATGCGCGGCCATGCCTAGGCGGCATTTGCTTTCCGGCTGGCTAAATAGCGTTTGACAGGGGTGGACTTGCTGCAATAGAATGCGCGCCCTTCGAGGTTTACTCATTGAATTTTAGGAATTGTGGTTATGAAAACATTTTCCGCTAAAGCCGAGGAAGTCCAGCACGACTGGCTCCTGGTAGACGCAGCTGATCAGGTGCTTGGACGTCTGGCCGCTCAGATCGCTGCACGTTTGCGTGGCAAGCACAAGGCGATTTACACGCCGCATGTGGATACCGGCGATTTCGTCGTCGTGGTCAATGTCGAAAAATTGCGCGTGACCGGCAACAAGGCGGTAGGCAAGCTGTATCATCGCCATACGACTTATCCAGGTGGCTTGTACACCACTAACTTTGCCAAGATGCAGGCGCGCCACCCCAGCCGCGTGCTGGAAAAAGCGGTCAAGGGTATGTTGCCGAAAGGCCCGCTGGGCTACGCGATGCTGCGCAAGATGAAGGTCTATGCCGGTGCGGCACACCCCCATGAAGCGCAGCAACCGAAACCTGTTAATTTGTTGAAAGTATAGCCATGAGCGTAAGTTATAACTACGGGACCGGCCGTCGCAAAAGTGCGGTGGCTCGTGTGTTTATGAAGGCGGGCAAAGGCGACATCGTCGTTAACGACAAGCCTGTGGACGTGTTTTTTTCCCGTGAAACCGGACGCATGGTCGTGCGGCAACCACTGACACTGACCGAGACGCTGGGTAAGTTCGATATTATGGTGAACGTCACCGGTGGCGGCGAGTCAGGTCAGGCCGGGGCGGTTCGCCATGGCATCACCCGCGCGTTGATCGATTACGATGCTACATTCAAGACTGTGCTGAAGCAGGCTGGTCTGGTGACCCGCGATGCGCGCGAAGTGGAACGCAAGAAGGTTGGTCTGCGCAAGGCGCGCCGACGCAAGCAATTCTCCAAGCGCTAGATATTTTGGATGTGTTGCAAAAGCCGCCTTAGGGCGGCTTTTGCGTTTTGCTGTAGAATACAAAGCGTTTTTATGGAAGTTGCGATGATCAAAATTGGCATAGTTGGCGGAACAGGCTACACCGGTGTGGAGTTGCTGCGGTTGTTGGCGGTGCATCCGCATGCTGAATTGCAGGTGATCACTTCGCGTGCAGATGCGGAAACTCCGGTCAGCCAAATGTTCCCCAGTCTGCGTGGCTATGTGGATGTGCCATTCACCCATCCGGACCAGGCGCGTCTGGAACAATGCGACCTGGTGTTTTTCGCCACCCCCAACGGTATCGCCATGCAGCAGGCGCGTGCGCTGCTGGATGCGGGTGTCAAAGTGATAGATCTCGCCGCAGACTTTCGTTTACAAAATATCCCGGAATGGGAAAAATGGTATGGTATGAGCCACGCCTGTCCGGATCTTGTGGCAGAGGCGGTGTACGGCTTGCCGGAAGTCAATCGTGCGCAAATCAAAACGGCCCGGCTGGTTGCCAACCCCGGCTGTTATCCGACGGCGGTGCAATTGGGTTTCATTCCGTTGCTGGAAGCGGGTGTGATAGCACCTGCCAGCCTGATAGCAGATGCCAAATCCGGGGTGTCCGGCGCAGGGCGCAAAGTGGAAATGGCGAATTTGTTTTCAGAGGCAGCGGATAACTTCAAGGCTTATGCGGTAGGCGGGCATCGCCATCTGCCCGAGATCAAGCAGGGCTTGACGCGCGTGCTGGGAGATCAGGTCGGACTGACGTTTGTGCCGCATCTCACCCCGATGATACGCGGCATCCATGCCACGCTGTACGGCAGACTGACACGCGAGTTGGATTTGCAGGCTTTGTTCGAGCAGCGTTATGCGAACGAACCGTTTGTGGATGTGATGCCGGCCGGCAGCCATCCGGACACTCGCTCGGTGCGCGGCGCGAATCATTGTAGAATTGCGGTACATAGGCCCCAGGGGGGAGATACGGTGGTGGTATTGTCTGTGATTGATAATCTGGTAAAGGGCGCGGCAGGCCAGGCGGTGCAGAACATGAACATTATGTTCGGCCTGCCGGAACTCACTGCATTGAATAACGTTCCTTTGTTACCCTGATATGAAGCGCGGGTTACCCTGATATGTGGCGCGGAGTCGAACGCAGATTTAATATTTATGCGCCGCAGATGGCGGTGAGACGGCATATTCCCTGGTACCTGCGCTGGGGAATGGTTTTGCCGTTTGTGTTTGCATCGGTCTTGTTGGCATGGTGGGCATATGACAATGGGCTGGAGTTTGCCGGATTTCATCGCTCCAAAGCCGAGCAGGAGCTGTCGAGGTTGCGTGATCAGGTGGCCAAGTTGCAAGCTGACAATGCGCACCTTAACGACCAGATTACACAATACGAGCGGAAAATCCAGATTGATCAGGCGACCACCCAGGCTACTTCAGACCAGTTGAAGAACCTGTCCGACGAGAATGTCAAACTCCAAGAGGATTTGGTGTTTTTTCAGAACCTTACTGCAACTGGCGGCAAGGAAGGTGAGCTCGGGGTGCATCGTTTGACGTTGGAGCGGGATACGATACCCGGTGAGTACCATCTGCGCATGTTGCTGGTGCAAAGCGGGCAGCGCGCCAAGGTGTTTAGCGGCAGCTACCAACTGGCCGCCACGGCGGTGGAAAATAATCAAAGCGCCACCTATGTATTCCCGAAAGATGAATCAGAGAACCCCCAATTCAAGCTCAGCTTCAGGTATTATCGCCGCATTGAGCAAAGCATCCAGCTGCCGGCTGATGCGCAATTGGTGAGTGTGCAGGTGCGCATATTCGAGCAGGGTGTGACTGAGCCGAAAGTACGGCAAAGTGTAAGCCTTACAAATCAGGGAGCAAATGATGTTCAGTAAAAAACACAGTAAACCGCAGACACAGATCGATTCCTTGATCGGTGCGGGGACCACCATCGAGGGCAATTTGAATTTTAGCGGCGGATTGCGCATCGACGGGCAGGTCAACGGCAATGTTGTCGCCGAGCAGGGCAAGCCGAGCACGCTGGTGTTGAGTGAACATGCGCGAGTGAACGGAGAGGTTAACGTCACCCACTTGGTTATCAACGGCTCGATCAGCGGACCGGTATTCGCCAGCGAATATATGGAACTTCAGAGCAAGGCCAAGATCAACGGTGATGTGCATTACACTACACTGGAGATCCAGTTGGGCGCAATCGTTGACGGGCGCCTGATACACAGCAACTCTTCTGCAGCACAGGATAAGGTGGTATCGTTTAAAACCGGCAATGGTGAATAATTGACAAGGAGCATAGAATGAACGCAATGACTGAAGTGCAAGACCCGTTGTTGTTTACCGACAACGCAGCCAACAAGGTGAAACAATTGATTGAAGACGAGGGCAATGCCGATCTTAAGCTGCGCGTATTTGTCAGCGGCGGCGGGTGTTCCGGATTCCAGTACGGTTTCACTTTTGACGAGGTGACCAACGAGGACGACACCGTGCTGAACAAGAATGGCGTGCAATTGCTGATTGACCCGATGAGTTTTCAGTACCTGGTTGGCGCGGAAATCGACTATCAGGAAGGATTGGAAGGTTCGCAATTCGTGATCAAGAATCCAAATGCGACTACCACTTGCGGTTGCGGTTCGTCTTTTTCAGCTTAACCGGTTCGGTTTCTTCTAAAGATACGGGGCGCCATGCGCCCCGTATCTTTTGGGAATCAAAGAGATTCAGGCTTGCTTACAGGTTGCTGAGCACCTTGATGTGGGCGCACGCACTTCGGCCCAGCGCGTGCAGTTCATAACCGCCTTCCAGGGCCGACACTATGCGTCCATGCGAATATTTTTCAGCGATAAGTTTTAATTTCTGCGTCACCCAGACATAATCAGATTCGGTCAGCCTGAGTCCGGCTATGTCATCGTCGCGGTGCGCATCGAATCCCGCAGAAATAAGCAGCAGCTCGGGCTGGAACGCCTCCAGCGCGGGTAGCCAGTGTTGCGTGACCGCTGTGCGAAATTCTTCGCCGCCGGTTCCGGCAGCCAGGGGCACGTTGACGATATGGTCGTTGCCGCTGCCGGCTCCGCAATGCGGATAGAACGGATGCTGGAAAGTGGAACACAGCATCACGTGCGGCTCGTCGTGAAAGATTCCCTCCGTGCCGTTGCCGTGATGCACATCGAAGTCCGCTATCGCCACGCGCTGCAAGCCGTGCTGCGCCAGTGCATGCGCCGCACCGACCGCGACATTATTGAAAATGCAGAATCCCATGGCTCTGGCGCGCAGCGCATGGTGGCCGGGCGGGCGAATGTTGCAGAAAGCGTTTTCGGCTTGTGCCGAAATGACCAGATCCACTCCCAGAACCACGGCTCCTGCGGCGCGCAGCGCAGCTTGGTAACTGAACGGATTCAGCGCGGTGTCGGCATCAAGGTGCACGATACCCTGCGGCGGCGCACTGGACTCGATAGTATCTATGTAAGCCGGGTCATGTACGCGCATCAGTTGTTCGCGTGTTGCCGCAGGCGCAACATGATGCTGCAGATAGCTCAGCAAGCCGGAGGCGATCAATTGGTCCTCGATCGCATGGATGCGTGCCGGAGATTCAGGGTGATATGAGCCCATGTCATGCTTGAGACAGAGCGGATGGCTGATGTAAGCGGTCTGCATGTTAATGGTCAGGACTTTGCCCGGTGATATCATAACCAGGAAACATTTGAACAGAAGGCAATGTCATGGGCAAGCATTATCTCAGTACCTTGTTTGCGCCCAAGTCTGTCGCCGTGTTCGGCGCGAGCGACAGGACCGACTCTGTCGGCCAGATTGTGTTCAAGAACATGCTGGAGAGTGGTTACAAGGGCCTGCTTTATCCGGTCAACTCAACTCACACCGAGGTGCAGGGGAAGCGTGCCTATGCTTCGATCTCCGAAATCGGCGAGCCGGTTGAATTGGCGGTGGTCGCCACGCCGCCGCAAACTGTGCCGGGCATCGTCGAAAGTTGCGGCATCCACGGTGTAAAGGCTGCGGTCATCATCACCGCCGGATTTGGCGAAGCCGGTCAGGAAGGCGCGGCATTGGAAAAGGAGTTTCTGGAAACCGCGCGCCGTTGCGGGATACGCCTGGTCGGCCCGAATTGCCTGGGCATCATGCGCCCATCCATCGGCCTCAATGCCACCTTCAACAAGGGCGGCGCTAATGCGGGCAATATTGCATTCATTTCCCAGTCCGGGGCATTGTGCACGGCAATTCTGGACTGGGCGCAGAGCAACGATGTGGGTTTTTCCAGCGTAATCTCGATGGGTTCATCCACCGATGTGGACTTCGGCGAGATACTGGATTACCTGGTGTCCGACCGCGACACCCACAGCATACTGATGTACATCGAGGGCATACGCAACGCGCGCAGATTCATGAGCGCACTGCGCGCCGCCGCACGCATCAAGCCGGTGATCCTGGTCAAGGTTGGCCGCCATGAGGAAGGTTCCAAGGCAGCGCTGTCCCATACCGCATCGCTGGTGGGCGCGGATGATGTGTTCGATGCGGCGGTCAGTCGTGCCGGGGTGGTGCGGGTGCAGACCATCACGCAACTGTTCACCGCCGCCAAGGCACTATCGTGCGGATTCCGTCCGGTGGGCAATCGCCTTGCCATCGTTACCAATGGCGGGGGGCCCGGAGTGATGGCGGCGGATCGCGCCGCCGATCTGGGGCTCACGATGGCCACGTTGTCGGATGCCACCATCGAAGATCTCAATCGGCATCTGCCGCCGAATTGGCCGCACGGCAATCCGGTGGACATCATCGGCGATGCCCAGGCGGACCGTTACCACCACGCCGTCAAAGCCTGCCTGGAAGATCAAAATGTGGACGGCGTATTGGCCATACTCACGCCGCAGGCGATGACCAAGCCGCTGGAATCGGCGCAAGCCCTGATAGCGCTTTCCAACACATACAGCAAACCGCTGCTGACCTGCTGGATGGGCGAGACGCAAGTTGCGGCTGCGCGCGAGGCCTTTGCACAGGCGCACAAACCGCACTTCCGCACCCCGGAGCCGGCGGTAGAAGTGTTCTCGCACCTGTCCGCCTATTACCGCAACCAAAGGTTGCTGATGCAGGTGCCCGGTCCTTTCTCGCACCATGCCGAGCCTGATGTTGAGAGTGCGCGGCTTATTATCGAGGGGGCCATGCAGGAGCATCGCATGGTGCTGACGGAAATGGAATCCAAAGCCCTGCTGTCCGCGTTTAATATTCCTGTCGCGAAAACCATGGTTGCACACTCGCCGAACGAAGCACTGCTGATTGCGCAGCAACTGGGCTTTCCGGTGGCGATGAAGGTTAATTCACAGGACATTACACACAAGAGCGATGCCGGTGGCGTGGTGCTGAACCTGAACAATGCCCACGAGGTGCGTAGCGCCTACCAGCATATTCTTGACAATGTCCGGATCAGCCGACCCAACGCGCGCATGGACGGCATTTCCATCGAACCGATGATCGTCAAGCCGAATGGCCGCGAGCTGATGATAGGAGTGACCAGCGATCCGGTGTTCGGGCCTGTGATCACTTTCGGTGCGGGCGGGACGACAGTTGAAATCATGGGCGATCGCGCGGTTGCATTGCCGCCGCTGAATGGTTTTCTGGCAAGGGAATTGATTCATGAAACCCGTGTCGCCGGGATGCTGGGCGCATTCCGCAGCATGCTTCCTGCCAATATTGAGGCACTGGAAGACGTGTTGCTGCGCGTGTCCGAAATGGTATGCGAGCTGCCGTTGCTCAAAGAGATGGACATCAACCCGCTGATCCTCGATGAACACGGCGCACTTGCCGCCGACGCGCGCGTGTTGGTCGAATACCGCCAGCCGGGAGCCGACCGCTACGCACACATGGCCATCTACCCGTATCCCACCCAACTGGTCAGCCAGTGGCAGCTCGCTGACGGCACAGACATCACGATTCGACCTATCCGCCCGGAAGATGCAGAGCTGGTGCAGGCATTCGTGCGCGGCTTGTCGGAAGAATCCAAGTATTTTCGCTTCATGAGCAGCATGCAGGAACTCACCGAAACGATGCTGGTGCGCTTTACCCAGATCGATTACAGCAGGGAAATGGCGCTGATTGCGGTGACCCTCGCGCAAAACAGGGAAGTCGAGCTCGGCGTAGCGCGTTATGCCATTAATCCGGATGGCGATTCCTGCGAGTTCGCGCTGGTGGTGGCGGACAGCTTCCAGGGGAAAGGTTTGGGGCAAAAACTCATGGTCGTGTTGATGGAAGCCGCACGATCAAAAGGATTGTCCATGATAGAAGGGGAAGTGTTGAGCAATAACCACAGCATGCTCAATCTCATGATGCGTCTGGGATTTGCCGTTAAAGCCAGTGAAGATGACCAAAGCGTCATGAGAGTGAGCCGGGCGTTATAGCCAACGCGGCTTGCCCGGAATGGCGGGCCCGCAATTTGGCCGGTGATTCGAGCCATGGGCTTATGTTTGCTGGTTATGTATCGATTGGCAACTATCCGGAAATGAAAAGCCGGGAAGATCCTGTTACAGACTGCGGTAAATCGCACCCAGGATGCAGGGATGCCTTGCGCCGGTGACCAGCGGCAGGTTGGCGGGTTTGCCGAGCAGGGCTTGTTGCGCCAGCCAGGCGAAGGCGATGGATTCCATGAAGTCGCCGTCGATGCCGAGAGCGCTGGTTGATTGTATGCTGCAATCTGCCAGCAATGCGGAAAGACGGTTAACCAGGGCCAGGTTGTGGGCTCCCCCGCCGCAAAGATAAATTTCCCGCGCGCCGGCACAATGCTGTCGAATCGCCTGGGCGATGGTTGCGCAAGTCAACTCCAGCAGGGTGGCTTGCACGTCAACCGCTGATTCACGGCCCGTCAGCCTGCCAAGCAGCCATGCCGTGTTGAAAAGATCGCGGCCGCTGCTTTTGGGCGGGGTGACGGAAAAGAACGGCTCCCCAAGCATGCGCTCCAGCAATTCGGGCAGCACCTGGCCGGAAGCGGCCCAGGCGCCGTCGTCATCGTATGGTTTGCCGGTGTGTTCCGCGCACCAGGCGTCCATCAGCATATTTCCTGGGCCGCAGTCGAAGCCGGAAGCGGGGCGATCGGGAGCCAAATTCGTCAGATTACCGATGCCGCCTATGTTGACGATGACGCGGTGGATGCCGGGATGACGCAGCAGGTGGTCGTGAAATGCGGGAACCAGCGGTGCGCCTTGCCCGCCTGCGGCGATGTCGCGGCTGCGAAAATCGCTGACCACCGTGATACCGGTTAACTCGGCGAGCAGCGCGGCGTTGCCGATTTGCAGCGAGTAGCCGTGTTCGGGGCGATGGCGGATGGTCTGGCCGTGGCAGCCGATGGCGCGGACCTGTTTTGCCGCGATGCCGGTTTGTGACAACAACGGAAAGATGCTTTGTGCATACATCCGTGCCAGCTGGTTGCCTATGGCCTGTGCCAGATGCAGCTCGTTGTGGGCGGGCTGGTTCAGCGCAAGCAAGCTGTTTTTCAATGTGTCGTCAAACGGCAGGTAGTAATTGGCAAGCTGGATGGGTTCCGGCCAGCCTAAATCGACAAGGACGGCATCGATGCCGTCCAGACTGGTTCCCGACATCAACCCGATATATAGCTCAGGCTGTTGCACGGGCTAATCAGTCGAGTTTTGCAAGATTGGTGTTGCGCAACAGGTTCAGCCGGGCAACCAGGTCGTTTGCTATCGGTTGAAACGCGGCGCGATCGGCAGCATCGATGGGTTTTGCGTCGGGTAAGGCAACGCGCAATGGATCGTGTTGTTGTCCGTTAACCCTGAATTCATAATGAAGATGAGGTCCGGTTGCCAGTCCGGTCATGCCGACATAGCCGATGACCTCGCCTTGCTCGACATGCTGGCCTTTGTGCAGCCCCTTGGCAAAGCGCGACAAATGGCCATATACCGTGGTGTAGCGGCTTTGGTGGCTGACCATGACGACATTGCCGTAGCCGCCTTGCCTGCCGACCACGGATACTATTCCGTCGGCAGTCACCTTGACTTTGGTCCCCATCGGAGCGGCAAAATCCGTGCCCTTGTGCGCGCGCCACTTGTTGAGTATCGGGTGAAAGCGGGAAAGCGAAAAGCTGGAACTTACCCGCGAATAAGCTATGGGGGAACGCAGAAAGGCTTTGTGCACGCTCTTGCCATCGGGCGTGTAGTAATCCCCGTGCTGGTTGTCCTTCTGGAAATATACCGCACGGTAGGTATGCCCCTGATTGATGAATTCAGCTGCCTGGATGCGGCCAATATGAAGCAGCGCGCCGTTGCTATAGGTCATTTCGTACACCACGGTGAATTTGTCGCCTTTGCGCAAATCATGGTGAAAATCGATGTCGCCGCTGAAGAGCTCGTTCAGCTGGTTGGCGGCGGCTTCCGGCAAGCCCGCTTCGTCGGTCGCCGAATACAGGTTGGTTTTGATTTCGCCGGTGCGCACGAACAAACGCTTTTCGAGTTGTGCGGGCAACGCAAGAGTTTTGAAAGTGGCGCCCTGCTTTTCTATTGATACCTGCGTGCCGTTGTCATTGAGATATCGCAATGCGATCAACCCGCCGGATGTTGTGGTTTCGGCCTGCACTTCTGTGCCGACCGGCAATTTGCGGAATGACACGGCTTCGGCAGCACTGCGCAAATAGTCGCTGGCGGCAGTGTCCTCAATGTTCAAGCGAGTCATAAGCTCAGCCACGGTATCGCCATTTTGAACGCGCTCATCGCGCCAGTAACTTGCGCTGGCGGGTGCCGGATCGGCCACTTTGGCTAACGCGATCTCTTCGATGGCCACCCTTGCGGAAGCCAAATCAAAGTCAGTCTGGGGCACCAATCCGAAAGCCGTGACGACTCCCAGCAGGGGCAGTGTGGACAGGGCGACAAACCAGCGCAAATTTTTCTTGTTTTCCGGCAATTTGCGTCCTTGCCCGAACTGGTTTTGGGTTAACATTCATGACTCCTTGAGTTGCCTGGCTTGATTCTGGCAACGTGTTGCGTAGATAGACGGTGCGCACTTTACCAGAAAGGGACATCACCGCAAAATTGGACTGATGGGTGGCAAACCCGGCTGATGAGTGTCGGGGAAGGCGGAAGTGTATGTTTAACCGCTTTTTCCGGGCATGAATTGAACACAAGTATGATTGAAATGACACATTCAAAAATGACACTTTCAGAGGCGCTGGAGCAGATCAAGCGCGGGGCCCACGAGCTGCTGCTTGAAGACGAGTTGAAACACAAGCTGAGCTTGGGACGTCCGTTGCGGGTCAAGGCGGGTTTTGACCCGACTGCGCCGGACTTGCATCTCGGCCATACCGTGCTGCTCAACAAGATGCGCCAGCTGCAGGATCTGGGCCACCATGCGCTGTTCCTGATCGGCGACTTCACCGGCATGATCGGCGACCCCAGCGGTAAAAATACCACCCGCCCGCCTTTGTCACGTGAACAAGTGGTCGAAAATGCCCAGTCGTATCGCGACCAGGTGTTCAAGGTGCTGGACCCCGAAAGAACCGAGATCGTGTTCAACTCGACCTGGATGGACAAATTCAGCGCGGTCGATTTGATCAGGCTGGCATCCACGCATACCGTGGCACGAATGCTGGAGCGCGATGACTTTTCCAAACGCTACAAGGGTAACCAGCCCATCGCCATCCACGAATTCATTTATCCGCTGGTGCAGGGTTACGACTCCGTGGCGCTCAAGGCGGATATCGAGCTGGGCGGAACGGACCAGAAATTCAACCTGCTGATGGGACGGGAGTTGCAGAAGCATTATGCGCAGCCGGCCCAGTGTGTGCTCACCATGCCGTTGCTTGAAGGCCTGGACGGCGTGAACAAGATGTCCAAGTCCATGGGGAATTACATCGGCATCACCGATGTGCCGCAGGAGATGTTCGGCAAGCTGATGTCGATTTCCGATATCCTGATGTGGCGCTATCTGGAATTGTTGTCGTTCCGCAGTATCGGGGAGATTGCTGCCTGGCAAGCAGAGGTGGAAGGCGGGCGTAATCCGCGCGATATCAAGGTTCTGCTGGCGCTGGAGATCGTGGAGCGGTTCCATGACAAGCGGGCCGCGGAGGCCGCACTGGCCGAGTTCGAATCGCGCTTTCGCCAAGGAGTGCTGCCGGAAGATATGCCGGAAATAAGTGTTGCCGCGCCTAGTGGCCGCATCGTCGTGCCGCAATTGCTCAAACAAGCCGGGCTGGTGGAAGGAACTTCCGAGGCGATGCGCCTGATCCAACAGGGCGCGGTCAAATTGGACGGTGAACGCGTCAATGACAAAGCTGCCGTGGTCGAGGCGGGCAGGGTGGTGGTGGCTCAGGTCGGCAAACGCAAGTTCGCCCGGGTGACGGTCAGTTAGCGCGAATTTTTCAAGACCATTCAAGTGCGGCAGCAATAACTTAATGGGGTAACAGTGCCAAATAAACTCGGCAAATATGAAATCAGGCGCGAGCTCGGCAGGGGCGCCATGGGCATAGTCTACGAAGGCTACGACCCTTTTATCGAGCGCACTGTGGCGATCAAATCAATTCAGAAGTCCATGATCGACAAATCCGGGGCCGGGGAGATATTAGGTCGATTCCGCCGTGAGGCGCAGGCTGCAGGCCGCCTCACGCATCCCAATATTGTTTCGGTTTATGAATATGGCGAGGATGGCGACGTGGCTTTCATCGCCATGGAATTCGTCGCCGGGACCGAATTGAGTGAACATTTCGGCAGGACGACGCGATTCAAGATCAATGACAGCGTAATGATCATGGCCCAGCTTCTTGATGCGCTTGAATACTCGCATTCCCGCGGTGTGATACACCGGGACGTCAAACCTTCAAACATTCTGATCACTGAAAATGGACAGGTGAAGATCGCGGATTTCGGCATTGCAAGGATTGAATCTTCAGAACTCACGCAAATCGGCACCGTGCTGGGCACACCGTCATACATGTCGCCAGAGCAGTTTATGGGGCTGGCCGCGGATCGCCGCAGCGATATTTACTCCGCAGGTGTCATCCTCTATCAGTTTCTCACCGGAGAACGGCCATTTACCGGCAGCAACATGACTATTATCATGAGCAAGGTTTTGAATGATGCTCCGGTTCTTCAAGGCAAAGTCAATCCCGACCTGCCGGAAGCGCTATATAAAGTTGTCGAGAAAGCCATGGCAAAGCGGCCGGAAGATCGCTTCCAAACAGCTGCAGAGTTCATGAAAGATCTGAAAATTGCGCTTGAGTCGCCGGCCCCCGCGGCCCGGGTGTTTTCTGCCGAAGCGACAAAAATATCTGGTTCAGCGCAAAATTCGCAGAAAACTGGCATTGGTCAAAGTTCGATTATCGATTTCAACATGGACGATTTTGAAGCGCGCCTGAGAGAGTCGCAGCGGGAGGCCGACCGCAAATCCGGTATCGCGGATATTGAGGAGCAGCAGGATAATTCGCTGCGGGAAGTCAATCTGGGGTTCCATCAATTTATTTCATCTCAAGAGAGCGTGGCGACCGCGACCGCTGCACTCTCTGCTTCTACTCCCCGCATTTTTCCGGCATCCCCGGCGGGATTCAGCGAGTCCGGTCTGCTGGCCGGACTGGCGCGGGAGGCCAAAGAGAGTCTGGGTTCCAGGCGATCCGCATTACAGGAGAGTCAGGCCAGGGACGGGCGCGTAAATGATGCTTTAAACAGGATCGCCAGATTTCTTAACCCGTTTGTCAGGCATGTGAACGAAGTGGGCCCCGCGATAAACAGAACCTACCGCTATGATGCCCGTACGATCTACTCCAGCCTGAAGTGGCGGGATGCGGCCATTGAGAGTCGCAAGCAAAGTCTATCCGATGCGGCGCTTACGGATTTTGTCGCACTTAGCGTTAACCTGTGCGCGCCGGGACCCGTGCTGCTAAAACGGCCTTGGGGGCCGCTTGAAACGATCAAGAAGGAGTTGCAGGTTTTGAAGTTGCGAGTGATCGACGATATGGATGCGGCCAACAAGAAGCCAAAGCAGGAATGGCTGGAAACACGGTTGGCCGCTGATTTCCCGGTACAGATCAAATTTCAGGGAAACTATACCGAAAGCAATATCAATGTGGTGTGCCTGAATATTGCGGCTTTCGGCGCCTCCGCCTACAAACTCGACCCCGATGACGCTACGCCCGCGTTTCTCGATGATCTCGGCCTCTTTCTCCTCGGGCGATCGGATAAATTGCCGGCGCAATTACGGTCAATCTGAAGGATGGCGCGTTAACGACAAAACTGCCGGGGC
>JAJZEQ010000041.1 GCA_021851345.1 Pseudomonadota bacterium | reverse complement strand
GTTCAGCGGATTGGTATGGAACGGTCAGCGCGGCGTGGAGATCGGCTTGGCGGATGGCTACGGCACCGTGGATTCGGTGGCGCGCGATGTCATCAAGGCCGAGGATATCGTGGACTACACAGTGAAGGAAAACTTTGCCGACCGTTTGGCTAAACGCTTCGGCGTGGCGGCGATGAGTGCGCTGGGATTTTCTGCGCAGGGCGGAGTGTCGCTGCGCTGAATTCACCGGCCCGGCCGTGATGACGGGCTAGGCCAGCTGCGCAAGCAACTCGTCCAGGCCGGTGATAGGCGGCAGGCATTGTGTGCCGTGACATAGCCAGGCAGTGGTTCGGTCACCAAGTGGTTTGTCGACCGCGGCGGGAAGGTCGGTTGCATCATCAGCCAGGGCTATCGTCAACACACCCGGCAGGTAGCGCAAACGCAGCGCGTTCAGCCAGATGGTTCTGTCTTGGCCTGATGCGCGCAACACCAGCACGGCAGACGGCTGCAAATATTCCGCGAGTGCCGTGCACAGGCTGCTGTGATAACCGGCTGCCTGTTGCAGCTCAGGGAAGAACAGCTTCAGGCAGCGTTCGGCGGCTTCCGCGTATTTTGATTCTCCGGTGATCAGGGCGAGGCGCAGCAATGCCTGTGCGGCGATGCCGTTGCCTGCCGGTGTGGCGTTGTCCGATCCGATCTTGTTGCGCTGTATCAACACTTCGTGGTCGTGGCTGGTGAAGAAGAATCCGCCGTCCTGAAGGTCCTCGAAGCGCGCCAGCAAGTCATCGGCCAGCTGCACCGCAAAAGCGAGGTCGGTGCCGCGAAACTCGGCCTGCAGCAATTCCAGCAGGGCGTTCAGCAGGAACGCGTGATCATCCAGATAGGCGTTCAGGTGGGCCTTGCCATCCTTGTACGTCGCCAGCAATCTGCCCTCGCGCCACAAAGTCCGGCGCACGAAATCCATCGCCCGTTGCGCCGAAAGCAGCCAGTCCGGCCTGTCGAACACCCGCGCGGCATGCGCCATCCCGGCGATCATCAAGCCGTTCCATGAGGCGAGAATCTTCTCGTCGCGCCCCGGGCGGATGCGCTGTTCGCGTGCCGTGAATAGTTTCTTCCGGGCGCTGTCCAGCAATGCCGATGCCTGTTCCGCAGAGATGTTCAGGCGTCGGGCGATTTCCCCCAGCGATGCGCTGACGCGCAGATTCCAGGCGTGATGTTCGAAGTTCGGCGCGCTGTCCAGGCCGTAGTAGGGCTGGACGACTGCGTATTCTTCGGCACTCAGCAGCGCGCGGATATCGTCGCGCTGCCACACATAGAATTTTCCTTCCTCGTGTTCCGAGTCGGCATCCAGCGATGAGTAGTAACCCCCTTCGGGGGACTGCATCTCGCGCAGCACCCAGGCGGCAGTCTGCCCGACGACGTGCGCAAACAGCGGGTTGCCGCTGCTCTGCCATGCATCGCAATACAGGGCCAGCAGCAGGCCGTTGTCATACAGCATCTTTTCGAAGTGCGGAATGTCCCCGCGCTCGTCCACGCTGTAGCGGCAGAAGCCGCCGCCGAGCTGGTCATGGAGTCCGCCATGCGCCATCTGTTGCAGCGTGAAAAGAACGGCATGCAGCGCCTGTTTGTCGCCGCTTGCATGGCTGCGGCGCAGCAGCAAATCGAGTTCCGCGGGATGCAGGAATTTCGGCGCACTTCCAAAGCCGCCATGCGCGCTGTCGAAGTGTTCGACGTTTTGCTTTACCGCCGATGCCAGCGGCGCGTCATTCAGCGATATCTCTGCGTGGTTCGATTTGGGGACGGTCTGGGCCAGCGCGGCGATCAGGTGTTCGCCCTGTTCGACCAGTTCCGCGCGGTTCTCCGCATAGACCTGTGCCACGCGTTTCAGCAGGTCGGGAAAGGCGGGCAGATTGTAGCGCACCTGCTTGGGAAAATAGGTGCCGCCGAAAAATGGCGTGCCGTCCGGGCTGAGGAACATCGTCAGCGGCCAGCCGCCGTTGCGCTGCGTCAGCAGGTGATGCGCGGCCTGGTAGATCTGGTCGAGGTCGGGGCGCTCTTCGCGATCCACCTTGATGTTGATGAAATGTTTGTTCATCACCGCGGCGACTTCCGCGTCCTCGAATGATTCGTGCGCCATCACATGGCACCAGTGGCAGGCGGAATAGCCGATCGAGAGCAGGATGGGCCTGTCCTGTTCGCGGGCAAGCCGCAGCGAGTCCGGGTTCCATGCATGCCAGTCCACCGGATTGTCCGCATGCTGTTGCAGGTAGGGGCTGGTTTCCTGTGCAAGACGATTCGGCATGATGTCAGCGGAGCAACGGTTTCAGTTTCTGCATCACGTCGCGCATGATGTGTTGCTGGGCCTCGGCAGCGGGATGCAGGTTGTCGGCCTGGAACTGATTCGCGGCAACACCTTCCAGCAGGAACGGCAGCAGCAGGACTTGATGCCTGATCGCGAGGCGCGGAAAAAGGTTTGCGAATTCGGTGACATAAGGTTCCCCGTAATTCGGCGGCAGCCTCATGCCGACCAGCAGCACCTTGGCGCCGGAATGCTTCGATTTTCCGATGATGTAGCCCAGGTTGGCCTCGATGTCCCTGATCGGCGCACCGCGCAACCCGTCGTTCGCGCCGAGTTCCACGATCACGATAGCCGGACGGTGCTGCTTCAATGCCTGGTCTATGCGCTGCAGCCCGCCGGTGGTGGTCTCGCCGCTGATGCTGGCGTTGACGACCCTGAATCCGGGTTGCGTGTGCTGCAATTCCTGCTGCATCAAATAGACCCAACTTTTTTCTATGGCGAGGCCATATCCGGCTGATAGACTGTCGCCGAATACCAGTATGTTTTTTGCGGCGTGAGCTCCAGGAGAAAGGCAAAGCGCGGCGACCAACAGGACAAATTTAAAGGACAGGTTTTTCATGGCGGCGATTGTGCAGGCAGTTGATCTCAGTAAGCAAGTGTTAAGTGGTGACCAGCCTTTGGTCATCCTGCACGAGGCAAGTTTCACTGTCGAGACCGGCGACAGTCTGGCGATTTTGGGTGCATCCGGCTCCGGCAAGTCCACGCTGCTGGGCTTGCTGGCCGGGCTGGATTTGCCCAGCAGCGGCACGGTTTACCTGGATGGCGAGGATATATTCTCGTTCGACGAGGACGGTCGCGCGCGATTGCGCGGTAGGCTGGCAGGCTTCGTGTTCCAGTCGTTCCAGCTGTTGCCGGCACTGACCGCGCTGGAGAACGTGATGTTGCCGCTGGAGCTGCACGGTGCAGCGGATGCGAGTGCACGAGCCGCCGAAGCGCTGCAGCGCGTGGGATTGACGCAGCGCGCCCATCACATGCCCAAGCACCTTTCCGGCGGAGAACAGCAGCGCGTCGCGATCGCCCGCGCCTTCGTCGCCCAGCCGAAAATTTTGTTCGCGGATGAGCCCACCGGCAACCTCGACCCCGCCACCGGCAGCCAGATCATAGAACTGAT
>JAJZEQ010000276.1 GCA_021851345.1 Pseudomonadota bacterium | reverse complement strand
TTCCGCCTGGTCTTTGGCTTCCTCGGCTTTCTTCAGTTTCTGGATTTCGAGTTCAAGTTCACTATTGACCACCACCAGCATCCTGTTCCGGTCAGCCACATTTTTTTCCAATGCCAGAATCCCGCGTGTGACCAGCAAAGTAAGTCCCGCAATGACCAGCAGCATCAGTGATCCGATACCTATGCCGGACTGTTGCGCGTGTTCTGATCTTTTTATCGCGTCGGCTACATCCCTGTGGTAGTCATTTTCGGTATTTGCCTTATATTCCTTTGCCTCAGACAAATATGCATTACGTAACACCCTCATCTCTTTTATCTGCTGAGCACTAGGAATATTTGATTTCGTGGCCATTCTATGGGCCACGTCCAGCGCCAGGACAAAGTAGGCATCGAAATCGGATTGCAGCTTTGCAATTACACTCTTGTGCAATTCATCGATTTTTTCCAGTTGTTCATACCGGATTTTTATTTCGGCAGCCTGGTTTTTTGCGGTATCCAGAAAATCCACCTCGCCGGTGGCCACCGCCGCTTCAAGCGCATCCACCACCCTGCCGTAGGCGTTGAGATTCTTTTCGGCCTCATCGAGTATCGGATAATCAACATCACGAAGTTCTTTGAGGACGGATTCCCCATCCGACAAAACTGCAGATGAATAAGCCAGGTAGACCGCAAAACTCAATGTGGCAAAAGCGGGCACCAGCAAAAGTTTCCAGGTCAAGGAATAGCCGGATAATTTTTTTATGAGCGCGGTCATTTTTTCTAAGGTTCCAGAATGACCCTGACACTCCTGTTTACATCTCTTTTGTCGATGTATCCGATGGCATGCGGGTTTTTGGCAACGGCCTTTCTGACGGCCTCATTGTTTGCCAGTTCGATCGGTGGGCGACCAATGCCGGTGAAAATGACCTTTGCCCAGTATGCGGCGAGCTGCGAGGGATTCTTGTGGATTACCTTGGAATAAAACTCATTCCTGATTGCATTTCCCTCGGTTAGATCGATAGGCAAGGCATCGCCGTCATCCGGGAAGCTGGTGGTTTTGCCGAGGAAGATTCTTGCGGTCTGCTCTGCCGTAATGCTGGTGATGGGACTCTTGGCAGACACGATAACTACCACAGCGGCTTGCGCACCTGCAGGAATTGCGGCCATTGCCAGCAGCAGGAGCTTCAGGCAATTGCGGAGAATTCCGTGCGGTTTGACGCTGTCCATGGTGCCTAGAATATGAAGTCAACCACTGCAGAAATCACATGAAACGTTGATCCAAACAAGGTGGCGTTCGCAGGCACATTTTCAAGGTAGCCATTCGAATTGGCACTGAGCATTACTTGATCAAACTGCAGTTTTAGATCGGTATTCTTCATGAAGTCCCAGCGCATACCCAGACTGATCGTGCTTTGCTCCCGATTGGCAAGCATTATGGCATCCTGCGATGGGGGAGGCGAATCCGGAAGGAAGGAACCTGAGCTGTTTTGTGCGTATGTCAGATACGGGGTGAATTTTTGAATGCGGTAACCGCCGCTGACATACATTGCACTAGTCTTGTAGGTTGATTCGCGCAGTATCCACTCGGACATCATGAACCAGTCGCCCGGATCGTATTGCACCCCGGCCGATAAATCCCTGTCTGTGACCTGCGTTTCGCCTTGGCCGGTCAGCATATATCCGGAATCGGTTTTGCGTTGCTGAAAAGCAGCATGGATGGTGGTTGAACCATATTCAGCCGTATCGAAAATTCCCCACAAGTTTCTGGATGTCAAATCGCTGGGTATCGGGGAAGCATATGTTTGACGCATGGCGCTTCCGTACAGTGCTTTGATGGAATTCCCCCATTCGCCAACTTGTGAACGGTAAGTGACGTCAAAACCGTCGCTGTTTGTGATTGGCTCCTGGCGATAAACTTCAACCGGGGGATGTATCCATGCATAGGTATAACCGATATCCCGATTCTCTGCTTCCATGAATGTCGGCAAAGCCAGGCGCCCGACCCGGATGGAAGCTTCGGGAGTGAAAGCATATTTCACATGAGCCCACTCGACCTCCGGCTGGTAAGTGTTGCCGCTGTGATATTCCGAGTCAATTTGCAGCAGGGCCGATATTTTTGGTGTGAACTGGGCTGCCACATTTCCAGCGATCCGGGTGTCATTGGTCGTCGACCAGGCTGCGGTTCGGCCCGGGCCGCTGGGAATACTGCTGTCAGGAACATAATCTCCCGAACCCATGCTGGAATGACTGATGCCCATTGAGCCGAACCCGCCAAATATGAACATGGGCTGGTCAGTACCGGCTGCATCCGCGTTGGCAATGCCTGCAAATATTCCGAGGACGGCAATGATGTAACATGCTTTGGTCACGAGACACCTCCGCTGAAAGAAAAATCATTTTTCATAACGTTGGGTAATTTTCGGACGCGGAATTCATTAATCGACAGGGAGATTTTAGTTGATTTCCCAGATATATACATTTCTAAATTAAAGATTGGCCGTTGAAAGCCGCAATTAATTGCAAAGATATGGATGATCCGGATTGCGTTATCCAATATGCTGATATATCCTGATTTACTAGTGATGGAACACGCTGCCCGTCAATTAATTAAGCATATGCAGCCCAGATTAAACGTAACTCACCGGGCGGGTGTGAGCATGATTCAGGAGAAAATTATGGAAGAGACAAAAAATAATCCCGGGATATTGGTTGTGGATGATGCCCCTGAAAATCTGATGATATTGGAATCAATCCTGTCGAAAGATTACTCACTGAAATTGTTCAACGATTCCAGTGATGCGCTGGATAACGCATTTGCCAATCCTCCCGATCTGATTCTGCTGGATGTCATGATGCCCAAAATTGATGGTTTCGAGGTGTGCCGTCGGCTTAAGGCCAACCCGAAGCTCGCCGATGTGCCAGTGATCTTCATTACTTCACGGACAGATATCGAAGACGAGGAACGCGGATTTTCGGTTGGTGCATCCGATTTCATACACAAACCCATCAGCGCGCCCATTGTGACTGCCAGGGTCAAGACCCATATCAAGATCAAGTTCATGCTTGACTACTTGAAGTATGAGAACTCTCATTTGCAGAAGAATGTAGAGCATTCGTCTACTGAGCTGGCAAAATTGAAAGAATTCGTCTGGGGTAGCCCCTTTGCAAGGCACTGATCTTTACAAGGTCCATACACGGGCTTGATTTCGGAAAAAATGGGGGCGTGATAAAAATCTTTTTCTGCCTTCATTGATGGAATATGTGAATGTGAAGGCAGCTTGGTGTATTCCAGTTCCCACACCCTAGCTGCGAGGTTCGGGTGGTGCAACCTAAAACTTGATGAACGGATTCTCCCACAATATCTTGATTACTTTTAACAGTTCTGATGATGACTTCAACTTGCTGCCCTGCAAACGAACGTTTTCATTTCTGAGGTAATCCATAACCAATTTTATCTTGAGATGCGTCTTGACGCGCGCAACCAATATGGGCGCGTTGATGGGTTTGTGTATGAAATCGGATGCGCCAACCGAAAATCCCATCTCTTCGTACTCATCTTCATTTTTGGATGTGATGAAGATAACCGGTATATCTACAAGCTCCGGGTTGGCCTTAAGCCGACGACACACCTCGAAGCCGTCAATTTTGGGCATCATGATATCCAGCAGGATCAGATCGGGGGGATTGGCAAATGCGTAATCCAGAGCCTCCCTTGCATCGTTGAATGATTTCAACGAATAATGCTTCGCCAGGATAGACTCCATTACCATCAGATTCTCGGGAGCATCGTCAACTATCAGTACTGTAGGCCTTGCGGCATTTTCTTCCATTACTTTTCCCCTCAATATTGAGCACTGAACAGATTGTTCACCACACGGCGCAGGTAGAAATTTACCTCACTTGCGGGAACTCCACCATGAAAAGTTGCAAATCGGAAAGTTGGACTGGGCAGACAAATTGTGGTTCAACACCAATACCCTATTTTGACGCAATCTGTACTCAATCAAGCGGAGGGATGCAGATCGGTTAAATCAATGCGCCTGGTTACCATATGCGAGCCGACAATACGGCACCAATTTGTACGGCCCGCCCATTTTCTTGGGCCCCCAAAAGATTGCCACGGAAATTGAAAATTCCCAATTCAGGAACCAGGCTGACCTTGTCTGTCAGTTTGATTTTTAGTCCGATATCCGGTCCGAAAGCGCTGAGATTGTTCGCAGATGAACCACCCAAGGCAGTCGGTATTGCGATGTACACATACCTGGCTTCCGTAATCAAAGTATATTTTTCATTCAGGTATTTGCTGAATACAAAGTCGAAACCAGGGCTCCATGCGCTTTTTGATTGCCCTGAAATATCAAGGTATGAGTAGGCGCCCCCGGCAACAAATGCGCCTTGCCATGAAGCATCCGGGCGTGTAAACCGGTATTTCAAATCAATTTCGCTCCCCAGCGTAGGCCCTACACTTGTATAGGGCAATGCAACCGTTGTAAGCCGGTAACCAATATCCAAGTTATCCGATAGCCCATATCTGAAACCGGCATGTGGCAAAAATACTGTGGAGCTTGATTTGGCAGGATTGCCAACATTCGCATATTGGGCACCGGTTCCCGCAATCATACCCAGTGCTCCGGTGGGAAGTGTGTTCGCATCCGAGAAACCGAGAAGCCAGAATGCTGATGTTTCGAATGAAACCGCCAGCAATATAATTGCGGCTGTTAATTGCTTTAGTGGCCGGTGAGAATTGATTATGAAGCGACTGGTGAATAAAGACTGCCCGGCAGTGATTGCTTTGAAAAACTTTATAGCTCTATCGCAGTTACTTAAAACTCGGGCAACGGCAACGCCCTTGGGTCGATAGCTCAGCATCGGGAAATCGCAAAAAGAGTGCTTTGTTCCGTAAGAAATTTTAGTTCTCCTTTAAGTTATATTTGGTTTCGGCTATGGCCTGTGCCTCGATTACCGACTTGAAGCCGCGGGCAAGATCGAGCGCAGAACCCTTGCCCCAGAAGTGCGTGAAATACACTACGGGTTTTTCCCCGATTATATGGTTGTGCAGGGCGACAACGTGGAAGCCCGCACGGCGCAACGCGTGCAGCACCACCTGCACATCACGGCCATACATGATGAAGTCGCCATCAGCGACTGACAGTCTGTCACTGCCGACAAAGGCTACCCAAGTCGTCAAACCCGACGTGCCTCCTATGGCCATACCGCCCATGGAACTCGTGTGGCCGAAGGAGGCTTTTAGAATGCCATGGTTGTCTGTCACCGTCAGGCCCAATGCGCTGGAGATTGCCATGGCATTCAGTTGCCCGGGGACCGGCACGCCGCCGGGAAAGTGGTGTGCCGGAACGATGCGTTGCGTGCGTACCGAACGGATCGCCGCCCACACTGCTTTGACTCCCCGGGCCAGCGCGGCGGGATCACCCTGTCCATTGATGTGCATGAAGAAGACTGGCGGATCGGAATAGAAAAAATGGTTGTGTAAAGCCGTCACCTCCAGCCCGTGTGCGAAGGCCGCATCCATGGCTGCATCCACCTCATCCTGGAAGACCACGGTATCGCCCATCACCATCGCGCCATCCGGAGTTGGCATGAACGCTGCCCAGGAGCCCAGTCCCGCAGGCGGTGGAAGTTTTAGGCCGTCGACTGTTACCGGTACATCCGTACGCGGCCATGCGATGGTGACGACACCATCCCCGCTCAGGTTGGCTGGGGTATCGCTGGCGGCGGCTATGGCAGCCGGGTCAAGGCTTGCGGGGTTGCGTGAGAGCGGAGCGCTATCGGCGATCGCAACGGACGTCGCCAAGAGGCCGAATACAAGCAGAAAATGGCTGATCATGAATTTCTCCTTTCGTGGAACCGTTGACGATCTCGCCCCGGATGGGTTGCGCTGCAATCTGCTTCATAGCGCTGTTACTTCCTTTTCGAAAGTGCTGTGCAGACCCTCGAACACGCTGCTGGCGGCTGCCAGCAATTGATCGTCATCTGGAATGGCCTCGCGCAGTCCGGCCAATATACTTTCCACACCGGTGGTCTCGGGCGGCTGCACTCCGCCTATGTCGAGATAATGAACCAGCGCGCCAATCCGCCTTAGCGCAGCAGATTCAATGCCAAAGCTCGCCAGTAATACCTCGAATGTGACGCGCGCGCCGACGTGACTGAATGTTGCGCCGTCGAAATCGAATCCCAGCGCATTGTCTGGGCAGTCGGACGGGGATGCCAACCACAGCAACCGGGCTTGAGGGTCGATGAAGCGTCGAATCAGCCAGGCACTGGCCAGTCTATCCACCCATGGACGACGGCGGGTTGCCCATGTCCGGTTCTGGTAGTCGCCGATTTGCAGGCGGGCAATCTCGCCATCGACCGGATGCGGCTCATCGGGAAACAGCATGCGCGCGACAGCCAGTTCCAGGTTTTGCAAAGCTGCATTGGCCTGCTTGTGTGCTTCTCCCGGGAAAAAATCGATTTCTGCCAGACCTGCAAAGGTTTTGCGCAGCTTGCGGGTCTGCTTGAGTGTGGCCGGTGCAGTGTCGGATTTCAGTGCTTCTTGCGCCTTGGCTACATCAGCAAGCAGCCCTGCGTAATCATCGTTACGATCGAACAGGGCAACAAGGTTGGCGCCTTCCGGTTCTTCGATACGAAACACGTAGGCTTTGCCTCCACCTTCCAGTACATCGGTGGCAATGGCTTCCAGAATGGTGCGGCAGCTATCGCGCTCGGGCATCAGATAGACGCCATCGCGCAATATCGCCGCGCCGGATGCCTTGAGTGTGCGCCATGCCCGCATCCGGATGGTCGTGTTCTCAGTTGGCAAAGAAAGTATAAGTGCGATCAGGTTCATAATTAATGTTTAGTATACTACATAAATGTTTCTATCTAAACTAAATAACCATGCGGGTATGGGCTAATCCAAGTCAATTCTATTGAAGATATCAGTGGTACCAAGAAAAATTGTCGACATTAATTAAATAAACTGCATAAATTAATGAGATTGTGTGCTAATATTTTTTACATTGTCGACAATCTAGGTTGCAAAGCATGTTGCCATACACACCCGAACAAGGCACCCTGGCCGATATCGCCTCGCGCCGTCTGGCGCAAAGCATCGTGACCGGCGAACTGGCGCAGGGCCAGAAGCTGAATGAGGCAGAATTGGCCGAACGCTTCGGCATGGGGCGCGGCCCTTTACGCGAAGCGCTGCGCCATCTGGAAGGCATGCGCCTGGTCACTCGCGTACCCAATGCCGGCGCGCGCGTTGTGGTATTGGATCGCAAAACCCTGTCCGACCTTTATGCGGTGCGTGAAGCGCTGGAAGGCATGGCCTGTCGCATCGCCGCGACTCAAATGACCGATGCCGATATAGATCAATTGCGAAAACTGCTGGACCGCCACGAAGCACAGATCAAGAAGGAAGGCGGTAAAGTCTATGCGCAAAACGAGGGCGACCTGGATTTTCACTACCAGATCGCGCGCGGCAGCCGCAACCAGATGCTGATGGACATGCTGGGTAGCGAGCAATACCAGCTGCTGCGTATGTGCCGATATCGCACCAGTCGCAACGCCGAACGCACCCTCCCGGCACTGCAACAACACCGCCAGATCGTCGAGGCATTGGCGCAACGCGATGGCGAGCTGGCCGAGATGCTGATGCGCCGCCACATCAATGGTGCATGGCGAAGCATCAGTGAAATGATGGATAAAGAGGAGGCAGCATGAGCAGTAAGCAGGGGCCCCACTCGTGGGGATGCGAGCGTCCGCGAGTGCTGCCAGCTTCCGACACACTACCCGCGAAAAACCATTGAACGACAAGGAGTAGGCAGCATGAAACATACCAGTAGTACACCAGGCCAGAAGCTGCGCCGCGCCGTCGAAGACAACCATCCCTTGCAGGTAGTCGGTGCCGTGTCGGCCTATTGCGCGATCCTTGCGCAAAAAAGCGGCCACAAGGCGCTTTATCTTTCCGGAGGAGGGGTGGCGGCTTCATCGCTGGGCATTCCCGATCTCGGCATCACGACCATGCATGACGTGTGCGAGGATACGCGCCGTATCACCGCCGCGAGCGACCTGCCGCTGCTGGTGGACATCGATACCGGCTGGGGCGGCGCCTTCAACATCGCGCGCGCCACTCGCGAGATCGCGCAAGCCGGCGCGGCCGGGTTCCATATCGAGGACCAGGTGATGCAGAAGCGTTGCGGCCATAGACCCAACAAGGCCATCGTCAGCCTGGGCGAAATGGCTGATCGCATCAAGGCAGCGGTGGATGTACGCAGCGACGCGAGCTTTGTCATCATGGCGCGCACCGATGCGCTGGCGGTGGAAGGCATGCAATCGGCAATCGAACGCGCGCAGGCCTGCGTCGAAGCCGGAGCCGACATGATCTTTCCGGAAGCGATGACCACGCTGGAGCAATACACAGCATTCACCCGCGCGGTGAAAGTGCCGGTGCTGGCGAACATCACCGAGTTCGGCGCGACACCGCTGTTCACCACCGGGCAACTGGCGGGCGTGGGCATCAAGCTGGTACTGTATCCGCTGTCTGCTTTCCGCGCGATGAGCAAGGCCGCGCTGAATGTCTACCAGCACATCCTGGCCGATGGCTCGCAACAAAATGTCGTCGCGGAGATGCAGACACGCATGGAACTCTATGACTATCTCGGCTATCACGCCTATGAAGAACAACTGGACAGGTTGTTTGCGGAGAAGGTTGCTGAGTAAAAAGATGTTGTCTGCAGATAAAACTGATTTTGAATTTATTTCAGGGAGAAAGACATGGCAGAAGAAAGCACTTTACCCAAGCCGAAAAAATCCGTCGCGCTGTCGGGCACGATCGCCGGCAACACCGCGGTCTGCACAGTCGGGCGCACCGGCAACGATCTGCACTATCGCGGCTATGACATTCTGGATTTCGCCGATCAGGCCGAGTTCGAGGAGATTGCACATTTGCTGATTCACGGCACCTTGCCGAATGCCGCCCAGCTGAAGGCCTACAAGGCCAGGCTGAAATCGTTGCGCGGCTTGCCGCAACCGGTGAAGCAGGCGCTCGAGGCCATTCCCGCAGATGCGCACCCGATGGATGTGATGCGCACCGGCTGCTCGATGCTGGGCACCTGTGAACCGGAACCCGAGCCGCACTGCGAAGCCGTGGCGAAAGACCTGACCGACCGCATGCTGGCTTGCTTCGGCTCTATGCTGATGTACTGGCACCACTACAGCACCAGCGGCAAGCGCATCGAAGTCGAAACGAATGACGATTCCGTCGGCGGTCACCTGCTGCATCTGTTGCACGGCACTGCACCGAAGGCATCCTGGGTGCGCGCGATGCACACTTCACTGATCCTGTATGCCGAGCATGAATTCAACGCCTCCACCTTCACCGCGCGCGTGATCGCCGGTACCAATTCCGACCTGTATTCCTGCATCACCGGCGCGATCGGTGCGCTGCGCGGCCCCAAGCACGGCGGTGCCAACGAGGAAGCGTTCCGCATCCAGAGCCGCTATAAAGATGCCGATGCGGCGGAAGCGGACATCCGCGCGCGCGTCGCGCGCAAGGAGATCGTGATCGGCTTCGGCCACCCGGTTTACACCATCTCCGACCCGCGCAACGAAGTGATCAAGCGCCTGGCGAAAAAGCTGGCCACGGAAAAAGGCGAGATCGGTTTGTTCGACATCGCCGCGCGACTGGAAAGCGTGATGTGGGACACCAAGAAGATGTTCCCCAACCTCGACTGGTTCTCCGCAGTGTCGTATCACATGATGGGCGTGCCGACCAATATGTTCACGCCGCTGTTCGTGATCTCGCGCGTCACCGGCTGGGGCGCGCATGTGATGGAGCAGCGCGCCGACGGCAAGATCATACGCCCCAGCGCGAACTACATCGGGCCGGAAAATCTGGCCTGGGTGCCGATCGAGAAACGTTAAGCCAAGGGAAACATAATGAGCGCCAATGTGGAAATGAACACCCGCCCCGCACCCGACCAGGTACTGGTGGACATCGCGCAATACGTCTGCCGGTTCGAGATCGAATCGGCGGAAGCCTACGACACCGCGCGCAACTGCCTGATTGACACGCTGGGCTGCGGCCTGCTTGCGCTGCGTTTCCCCGAGTGCACCAAGCACCTCGGCGCTCTGGTGCCCGGCACCACGGTGCGCAACGGCGCGCGCGTGCCCGGCACTTCGCACGAGCTCGACCCGGTAAAGGCCGCATGGGACATCGGCGCGATGATACGCTGGCTGGATTACAACGACACCTGGCTGGCGGCGGAATGGGGCCACCCTTCCGACAACCTCGGCGGAATCCTTGCCGTGGCCGATTATCTGAGCCGCTGCCGCGTCGCCGAAGGCAAGGATCCTTTGACGGTACGCGAGGTGCTGACCGCGATGATCAAGGCTCACGAAATCCAGGGCGTGCTGGCGCTGGAGAACAGTTTCAACCGCGTCGGTCTGGACCACGTCGTGCTGGTAAAGGTCGCTACCACTGCCGTGGTGACGCGACTGCTAGGCGGTACTGAAGCACAAGTGATCGATGCATTGTCGCAGGCATTCGTCGACGGACAGTCGCTGCGCACTTACCGCCATTCGCCGAATGCCGGGTCGCGCAAATCCTGGGCGGCGGGCGATGCCACCGCGCGCGCGGTGCGCCTGGCGATGATCACGATGGCGGGCGAGATGGGCATCCCCGGCGTGCTGACTGCGCCGCAGTGGGGTTTCTACGACGTGCTGTTCTCCAAGACCAACAAGGATCAGAAACTCAAACCGGAAGAACAGCGCCGCTTCAGCCTGAAGCAGCCCTATGCCAGCTACGTGATGGAGAACATTCTCTTCAAAATTTCCTTCCCTGCCGAGTTCCATTCCCAGACCGCGTGCGAGGCCGCTGTACACCTGCACCCGCAAGTAAAGGATAGATTGAACGACATCAGCAGGATCGTGATTCACACCCACGAATCCGCGATTCGCATCATCTCCAAGGTCGGCCCGCTGGCGAACCCGGCAGACCGCGATCATTGCATCCAGTACATGGTGGCGGTGCCGCTGGCGTTCGGCGACCTGGTGGCGGAACATTACGAGGACAGCTTCCACGCACTCAACCCGATCATCGACCAGTTGCGCGCCAAGATGGAGATCGTCGAAGAGCCGCGCTACAGCCGCGAATACCTGGAAGCGGACAAACGCTCCATCGCCAATGCGATTCAGGTATTCTTCAAGGACGGCAGCAGCACCGGGAAGATCGAGGTGGAATACCCGATCGGCCATCGCCGCCGCCGCGCCGAGGGCGTTCCGGTGCTGGAACAGAAATTCCTGAGCAATCTGCGCACGCGTTTCCCGGAACAGCGCTGCCAGCAGATCATGGCGCTGTGTCTGGATAAACAGAAACTGGATGCGACACCGGTCAATGAGTTCATGGAGATGTTGGTCATCAATTAAACACCCAACCGTTCGTGGTGAGGTATCGAACCACTTGATGCAAGCCCTTCGATACCTCAGGGCGAACGGGTTTTATTAAACAGAGGGAGAGAATCGAAATGAGCTACCAGATCGAGTATGACCATTCGATGAAAGATCCGGAAGGCTTCTGGCGCAAGCAGGCCGAGGCGCTGGAGTGGTTCAGGTTCCCCGAGCATATCCTGTCGCTCGATGACGACGGCCTGGGCTACTGGTTCGCCGACGGCGAGATGAACACCGCTTACATGGCGCTGGATCATCATGTGAAGGCGGGGCGCGGCAACCAGCCCGCGCTGATCTACGATTCTCCAGTCACCAATACCAAGTCGCGTTACACCTATGCCGAACTGACCGATGTCGTGGCGCGCACCGCCGGGATGCTGGCCAACCTGGGCGTCGTGAAAGGCGACCGGGTGATCATCTACATGCCGATGATCCCGGAGGCGGTCATCGCGATGCTGGCGGTGGCCAGGCTGGGGGCGATCCACTCTGTCGTGTTCGGCGGCTTCGCCCCGCCGGAACTGGCGGTGCGCATCGATGACGCGAAACCCAAAGTCATTCTCACCGCGTCATGCGGCATCGAGATCAAGCGCGTGGTGGAATACAAGCCAATGATAGATCGCGCCATGGATATTGCCAGGCACAAACCGCAGTGCTGTGTTGTCTTTCAGCGATCACAAGCCACTGCATCGCTGGTTGCAGGGCGCGACCACGACTGGGCTGCTTTCCTGGCCAAGGCCAGGGCGGTG
Organism: Pseudomonadota bacterium; assembly: GCA_021851345.1. Taxonomy (GTDB): domain Bacteria; phylum Pseudomonadota; class Gammaproteobacteria; order Burkholderiales; family Gallionellaceae; genus Gallionella. The sequence continues at coordinate 2,219 of JAJZEQ010000276.1, read as the reverse complement.
GGGTGCACGCCGGTGAAGGGCAGCGATCCGCTGTACATCCTTTACACCTCAGGTACCACCGGCAAACCCAAGGGCGTGCTGCGCGAGAACGGCGGTCACGCCGTGGCGCTCAAATACAGCATGAAGGCCATCTACAACGTAGCGCCGGGCGATGTGTACTGGGCCTGCTCCGACGTGGGCTGGGTGGTCGGCCACTCTTACATCGTGTACGGCCCGTTGCTGCACGGCTGCACCACGATAGTCTATGAAGGCAAGCCTATCATGACGCCCGACGCCGGCGCGCTGTGGCGCGTCTGTGCCGAGTATGGCGTGAAGGCGCTGTTCACCGCGCCCACGGCGTTCCGCGCCGTGAAGAAGGAAGACCCGCAGGCTTTGCTGATGAAGAATTATGACCTGGGCAAACTGAAGGTCATCTATTCCGCAGGCGAGCGCCTCGATCCGCCCACTGAAGCGTGGCTCACCGACAACAGCGGCAAGCCGGTGGTGGACCACTGGTGGCAGACCGAGACCGGCTGGGCGATCACCGCCAATCTGCAAGGGGTCGAGCCGATGACGATCAAGCCCGGTTCATCGACGATGCCGGTGCCCGGCTACAACCTGCAGGTACTGGATGAGAACGGACATCAAGTTCCGCGCGGCACGCAGGGCTACATCGCGCTCAAGCTGCCGTTGCCGCCCGCCTGCCTGAACCATATCTGGGGCGATATAAACAAATTCCGCGAAAGCTACCTGACCTTCCTGCCCGGCTACTACACCAGCGGCGACGGTGGCTATATCGACGAGGACGGATATGTGTTCGTGATGGGGCGCGTGGACGACGTGATCAACGTCGCCGGGCACCGGCTATCCACCGGCGAGATCGAGGAGGTGATCGCCACCCATCCTGCGGTGGCGGAATGTGCGGTCATCGCGCGCGACGACGATCTCAAGGGCCAAGTGCCGATGGGATTGGTGCTGCTCAAATCCGGAGTGAACATCGCCGAGGCTGACCTGCAGCAGCAATTGATCGCCCGCATACGCGAGACCATCGGTTCGATCACCTGTTACAAGGACACGGTTATCCTGGCCAGGCTGCCCAAGACCCGTTCCGGCAAGACGCTGCGCAAGACTCTGGCCAATATCGTCAACGGCAAGGAATACACGGTGCCGTCGACCATCGATGATCCGGGCGTGATTCCGGAAATCATCGAGGTGCTGCGCAGCAAGAAGATGGTCAGGTAGCTGTGGAATTTGGGTTCAGCGGTCACGGGATACGAGGTCATCAAGCGCGACGACGGTCTCAAGGGGCAGGTGCCTATGGATGAGTGGTACTCACGTCCGGCGTGGCCATCTGCTTTACACAAGAGTATTTATTCAAAGCGACGACTTTCTGGTATACATAAGCTTCTGTAGCTGTTTACGAACTTAATCAAGGAATGGTCGGTCATGTCGCTTAAAAAGGTGGATGTATTGCTGGTGGGTGCGGGTGTGATGAGCGCGACACTGGGGAAGTTGTTGGCGCAATTGGACCCGTCATTGAAGATCATGATGGTCGAGCGCCTGAGCAAGGTGGCTCACGAAAGCTCGCACGGACTGAATAATGCCGGAACCGGCCATGCCGGATATTGCGAGCTGAATTACACCCCGCAACTGGCGGACGGAAGCGTCGATATCAGCCGCGCACTGGCGATCAACGCGGCGTATGAAGTGTCGCTGCAATTCTGGTCGTATCTGGTCGAAAATGGCGTTTTGCCCGCACCCGAAAAATTCATCAATCCGATCTTTCACCAGAGTTTTGTCTGGGGCGAGCAGAATGTGGCGTTTCTGCGCAAGCGCTATGAAGCTTTGCGCAGCCATCATCTGTTCGAGGAAATGGAGTACAGCGAGGATCACGCGGTATTGCGTCAGTGGATGCCGCTGGTGATGGAGCATCGAGATCCCGGACAGGCCGTCGCAGCCACGCAGGTCAAGCAGGGGACGGACGTCGATTTCGGAGTTTTGACACGCAGGCTGGTCAAGGCGATGGCTGTGCATCCCGCCTTTGATCTCGAACTTGGCCACACCATCACCGGCTTGAAGCAATATCCGGATGGCCGCTGGCATGTGCGGATCAAGGATAATCATACCGGCCACAACAAGACCATAGACGCGGGTTTCGTTTTTCTCGGCGCGGGCGGGGGAGCGCTGCCGCTGTTGCAGAAATCGGGTATTCCAGAAGGCCGGGGTTATGGCGGGTTCCC
>JAJZEQ010000144.1 GCA_021851345.1 Pseudomonadota bacterium | reverse complement strand
TATGGGCTGGAACGTCAAACACTTCCATAGCTGGTATACCCGTACGGGTGGCACGCGCAGCTACACATGGGTCAAAAGGCGTCTACAGGAAGCCGAGTTGGTGCCCAAGTCCAAGAAACGGGGTGCGCACAGGAAGCGCCGTGAGCGCTCCGCCCTGCCGGGCATGATGATCCATCAGGACGGCAGCACCCATGAATGGGTAGCCGGGAAGAAATGGGACTTGATCGTCACGATGGATGACGCCACCAACGAGCACTACTCGATGTTCTTCGTCGAAGAGGAAGGCACGGCAAGCAGCTACCGGGGGGTGCGCGACGTGATTGAAGCACGCGGCCTGTTCAGTTCATTCTACAGCGACCGGGGCAGCCACTACTGGCACACGCCAGAAGCCGGCGGCAAAGTAGACAAGGACAATCCCACCCAGTTCGGTCGCGCCCTGCGGCATCTTGGCATCGAGATGATCGCAGCTTACTCGCCCGAAGCGCGGGGACGGTCGGAACGCGCCTTCGGCACCCATCAAGGACGCTTGCCGCTTGAGCTGGCCGCAGCAAACATCACCAATATGGAAACCGCCAACCGCTACTTGCGGGAGGTCTATATGCCGGCATTCAACGCCGAATTCGCCTGTCCGGCAGCGGAGGAAGGTTCAGCCTTCGTGCTCTGGATCGGCGGCAGTCTCGGCGACATCCTGTGTGAGCTGCACGAGCGCACGGTGAGTGCCGATAACTGCGTGCGTTTTGATGGACTGATCTTGCAGATTCCGGCAGATCGGCATCGCTGCCACTACGTCAAAGCTAAAGTGCGGGTGCATCGCTACGCTGATGGCAATCTGGCCCTATTTCATGGGCCACGCAAGCTGGCTGACCATAACCGGGAAGGAAAAACGTTCACCCGGAACTTGAAACAGGCCGCCTGAACCGTCCGCCAGGCGCGTCGCCTTGATTGGGAATCGGCTCCGGGCTACGCCCTACGCCGCTTCCCGATCATGGTATAAAAAGCGGACAATTCATGTGCTACAGAACCGGACAATCCTAAAAACCCGTGACAACAAAAATCGCTGGATATGCAGCGGCACATTACTCACAACTGCCAAGCCCATATTCGGCTTCTTGCAGAACTAGCGCCTGCTCCATTTCATTGCGAGCGGATAGCCTGCAAATACAGGATAGTTTTTTTGGGACGGACTGCGCAAGAGTCAGTTCGGCAACTCGTTCACATAAAATGGATAAGGGGCGCAACGTCCCAGTGCTTATTTCAAACAAGGACAAATACGCCGGAATGGCGAAGTCTATTACGCCAGAAGCCGGGTGAAATTCAATAGCGCGATTCCTGCTTTGGTCTTGTACCCGGACAAAAAATCCGTGGCTACAACCTCGTGACAAGAGCGAATATGTATTAATTAGTTTCTCCCGAATTTTTTCGCGAAGGGTAATCAACGATCTTTGTACTTGACTGACATACGTCAACTTTGATTGCCAAAAAAATGGCGGCGGCTGATGAACTCTTGACATATCTTAATGATTAAATTACCAGTCAAGCTCCATAAATTACAGTTATTTATTTTAAATCAAATAATTACATTATGTGGCACAACTATTGCGGTTATTACTGCCGACACATGACGTTAGTGTGTTTAATTCCAGAATACTTAATTCATAAAAGGAGTTTTATCATGAAAAACGTTCTTAAAAATTCCACCTTGGTTGATCGGATGATCATGGTTGCGTTTATCGGCATTCTGGCAGTCGTGGCGATCCCTGCATATGGTGAATATTCAGTGCATGCGAAAGCTGACCAAACCTTGACACATTTAAACGGCGCAAACCTGCCGATGACCGAAATTTATATGACGACAGGTTTACTCTAGGCTGGGGTTAAACTGGAAAAGTGGCGGCACTCCCTTGAGCGTGGGCATATCCCACAACCCGCTCTCCGGAACTTGACCACGCACAAACCTTCACCGGTAGAAATAATGCCTCAACAAGCCAAATCAAATGAAACTTGCGGCAACACGTTCGCCATAACTGCTATGGGCTCTTAACTGCCAAAGGCGGCAACAGCAAGTACAAAGCTCCTCTATCGAGGGGCTTTTTTTTGCGTTGCCAATTGTCGACGGTACAATTCGCCCAGCCTTGCGTGCCGGCTCAGTAGCTGCCAGAAGCCAAATTGTCAAAGCGTGTATATTCACCCCTGAACGCCAGTTCGACTTTGCCGATCGGGCCGTTACGCTGCTTGCCGATGATGATTTCGGCTTTGCCCTTATCTTGCGAATCGCTGTTGTAGACCTCATCGCGGTAGATGAACAGGATCAGGTCTGCATCCTGTTCGATGGCCCCGGATTCGCGAAGATCAGACATCACGGGGCGTTTGTTGGGGCGCTGCTCAAGGCTGCGGTTCAACTGCGACAGTGCGATTACCGGCACGTGCAATTCCTTGGCCAGCGCCTTTAGCGAGCGGGAGATTTCAGAAATTTCCGTGGCGCGATTCTCACTGGCCTTGCCCGCGTTCGAGCTCATCAATTGTAAATAATCAACCACGATCAAACCAAGTCCATTGTTCTGGCGATGCAGGCGGCGCGATCGCGCGCGCAGATCCAATGCGGAAAGCGCTGCACTTTCGTCAATATATATGGGGGCGTCATTCAGCCTGCCCAAGGCATGCGTCAGCCGCCCCCAGTCGTCATCCTGCAATCGTCCGGTGCGCAGATCATGCTGGTTGAGTTTGCCGACCGAGCCGAGCATACGCATCACCAATTGGTTGGCTCCCATTTCCATGCTGAAAATCGCCACGGGCAATTTGCTGTCCATGGCCACGTTTTCGGCAATATTGATCGAGAATGCAGTCTTATCTATACTCGGGCGGCCCGCAACAATGACCAGATCACCCGGCTGCAATCCGGAGGTCATGCGGTCCAGGTCGGTGAAGCCGGTCGCGGTTCCGGTGATGTCGCTGGGATTGTCGCGGGCGTAAAGCGTTTCGATGCGCTCAACCACTTGCGACAGCAGCGGAGGCATGCCAATGAACCCCTGTTTGCCTTTCGAGCCCGCCTCGGCAATCTCGAATACCTTGCTTTCCGCTTCATCCAGCAATTGCGCGGCATCGCGCCCGGTCGGATTGTAGGCGCTACTGGCGATATCGCTGCCGACTTCCGCCAGTTTGCGCATGATGGAACGCTCGCGCACGATCTCGCCGTAACGGCGGATGTTGGCCGCCGAGGGCACGTTCTGCGCCAGACCGCCCAGATAAGGCAAGCCTCCCACCTTATCCAGTTCACCTGCGATCTCAAGTGCTTCGGCGACGGTGATCACGTCCACCGGTTTCGCCTGCTCGCTCAAGCGTATGATCTGGCGGTAGATCAGGCGATGCTCGTTGCGGTAGAAATCATCGACGAGTACCAGATCGGTGATCTTGTCCAGTGCGCCCGCTTCCAGCAACAAGCCTCCCAGAACCGATTGCTCTGCCTCAACGGAATGGGGCGGCAATTTGATCTGGTCGAGTTGTGTATCCGGATTGGAAAATATTTGCATGGAATGAAATTATAGTGATCCTTAAGCAGAGGCATTTTACCTTGCCAGTGGGCAAACGCCTAAAACAAAAAAGGACTGTTGCCAGTCCTTTTTTTGTGCTCTGGTATCGCGTTGAATTACTGTTCGCCGAGCACCGAAACGGTGATCCCTACCACCACATCGGTGTGAAGCGCGATGTTGAGAGGATGGTCGCCTATCTGTTTGATATGGCCTGCAGGCATGCGCACTTGTGACTTCTCCACTTCAAATCCTTGTGCACCCAGCGCATTCACGATATCAGCGTTGGTGACTGAACCGAACAACTTGCCATCCACACCGGCTTTCTGCACGATCTGCACGGTCAATCCGGACAGTTTTTCGCCGCGGGCTTGCGAGTCGGCCAGCTTTACCTTTTCGGCAGCCTCGATTTCGGCGCGACGCACTTCGAACTCAGCCATGTTGGCATCGGTTGCGCGTTTTGCCTTGCCTTGCGGGATCAAAAAATTGCGCGCGAACCCGTTCTTGACTTTGACAACCTCACCCAACTGGCCGACGTTGGTCACTTTTTCCATCAAAATTATTTGCATGTCCGGGTTCCTTAGTGCAGATCTGTGTAAGGCATCAAAGCCAGGAAGCGCGCGCGCTTGACCGCGGTGCTCAATTGGCGCTGATAGCGTGTTTTGGTACCGGTGATGCGTGCCGGGATCAATTTGCCGTTTTCGGCGATGAATTCCTTGAGGATATTGATATCCTTGTAATCCACTTCCGCGATCTTCTCGACTGTGAAGCGGCAGAACTTGCGGCGCTTGAACAGATTGTTGCGGGAAGAACGCTTGTTCTTGTCATCTTTCTTTTTGTCTGATGGGCGTGCCATGATGTTTCCTTATTCCAAGATTATGTCGATGATATGCGATGCCAGCTGTCGGCTGAAAATACTTTCAGACCCTGAATCGACATGCAGTTAATTGCAAATCAAGCCGTTGCCGCTACGGCTACGGGCTCTGCCGCCGGTACCGTACCGCTAAAACCGCCTTCAGTTGGCACGGAGCGGGATTTCTCTTCCTTCATCATGGCAGACGGCTCGGTAACGGCAGCCTTGGTCTTGACAGTCAGATGGCGCAATACCGCATCATTGAAGCGGAACGCGTGCTCCAGCTCATCCAGTGTTTCCTGGTTGCATTCGATATTCATCAGCACGTAGTGTGCCTTGTGAATCTTTTGGATAGGGTAAGCCAGCTGGCGGCGCCCCCAGTCTTCCAGTCGGTGGATGTAACCGCCTTTGGATGTGACGAGTGTGCGATAACGCTCGATCATCGCGGGCACTTGCTCGCTTTGATCGGGGTGAACAATAAACACGATTTCATAATGTCGCATTACAACTCCTTATGGTTAAAGCCCCCCGCTTGCGGTGCGGTGGAGCAAGGTAAGCGAAACTGCCGATCTGTTTTACAGGCAGTCCCGCAGGGGGGCGCATTATAGCGAAATAGGCTTACAGGTCAAGGAGTTTAATACGCGCCCCGAATATAGCTCAACTCACGGATGTTGCCGTTGCCTTACCGCTTCAAACAGGCAAATCGCCGCGGCCGCGGCGGCATTCAGCGATTCGACCTTACCCGGCATCGGAATGGCCACTTTGTGGGTGGCCAGATCCAGCATGGCTGCCGACAATCCGGCTCCTTCATTGCCGACCATAAACGCGACGTTGCCGCTCAAATCGCAGTCATACAGGCTATGCGTGGCTTGCAGACTGGCAGCCACCAATGTGCCGGCAAATAATTTTGCCGCACCCGGCAAGTCCTGGCTTTCATAGATGCGCAACGCAAAATGCCCGCCCATCGCCGCACGCAGCACTTTCGGCGACCAGGCATCGGCGCACCCCTGGGACAGGAATACCGAATCGCATCCCGCCGCCGCCGCCGAGCGCAGGATAGAGCCAAGATTTCCCGGGTCCTGAATATCTTCCAGCAGCAAGGCAAAATGGCTTTGCACAGCCGGAATTTCCAGCTTGGGAATTTCGATCAGGGCCATGATCCCCGAGGACGTTTTCAGTTCGCTAATTTCCGCAAACAATTTATCGTCCAGCTCTATGGCGGGCACGTCATTCATGCGCGCCAACAACCCGGAGATTTCGGCATCCTGCAAGGCCGCAGCCTTGCAGATAATGTGGCGCGGTTGCTTGCCATTGTCCAGATATGCCGCCAGCAAGTGCGCTCCATCCAGCAAAGTCAGACCGGATTTGCTTCGCTGCCGCGCAGAATCGGCAAGCTGGGCCAACTCCTTGAAGAATGGGTTGTCCCTGGACCGGATCAATCTCATGAATAAACGGCCTTCATGCCGACACGGTCACGTCCTGTTCCAGCAACGCGCCGATTTCCTGCAGCGACGGCAATTCCTGCAGAGCATGCAGATTGAGATCGTCGAGCAATTGTTTGGTGGTGGCGAACAATTCCGGCTTTCCCGGCGCATCGCGTGTCCCGACCACTTCTACCCAGCCCCGTGTTTCAAGCGTCTTGAGGATTTGCGATGAAACCGCCACCCCGCGTATCTCCTCGATATCGCCTCGTGTGACGGGTTGGTGGTAAGCAATGATGGCAAGAGTTTCCAGCACGGCGCGCGAATAGCGCGGCGGTTTTTGCGGATTGAGCCGGTCCAGATATGTCTGCATCTCGGGTTTGGCGCGAAACCGCCAACCGCTTGCCACGCGGGTCAATTCAACGCCTCTGCCCTGCCAGTCCCGAACAAGCTCATCCAATAGCGATTCGAGCTGGCGGTTGTCCAGAGATGTGTCTGCGAGTTTCTTCAGTTCCGCCGGCGACAATGGTTCGCTGCTGGTCAGCAGCGCGGTTTCCAGCACCCGCTTGAGTTGCTGCATATCAATGGCTTCCAAAGCCAGTCCAGATTGCCCTGAACCCTCGTCGATATCACCAGGCAGCACTGAATCTGCCGAAGTCATTTCAGCGGAGGCCGACACGGCGGATTCAGCATGCGCAGTCGGTGCCACGACACCGGACGATGGCGCTTCACTCGGCGTTGATGGCTCGGTTTGTTCGGACATATATATTCCCCATGGTTTCGCTTTGTTGGATCTCTACCAGAAATTCCTTGGCCAATTCGAGGATCGCGATGAAAGTGACAACCAGTTTCGGCACGCCGCTTTCCACATCGAACAGTTTGCCGAATTCGACGAACTCGCCGCCCTGCAGGCAACGCAGAATGTGCGTCATCTGCTCGCGTACCGAAAGCTGCTCGCGGCGAACCTTATGATGCGTGTTGAGCTTGGCACGCGCCAGAAGGCCCAGCCAGGCCAGTCTCAAATCCTCGACGCTGACTTCGGGCAATCTTTCAGCTACGGTCTTTTCAATCAGCACCTGCACGATCTCGAAATCGCGCCCCGCTTGCGGCAGTTCGTTGAGCTTTTGCGCGGCAAGCTTCATTTGCTCATATTCCAGCAAGCGGCGCATCAGTTCGGCGCGGGGATCCTCTCCATCTTCTTCGCTGACCCTGGGCGGACGCGGCAGCAGCATGCGCGATTTGATTTCGATCAGCACCGCCGCCATCAGCAGATAATCCGCTGCCAGTTCCAGGCGATGCTTCTGCATCATCTCGATGTAACCCATGTATTGGCGGGTCAATTCTGCCATCGGGATATCCAGCACATCCAGGTTGTGCTTGCGGATCAGGTACAGCAACAGATCCAGCGGGCCCTGAAAGGTTGCCAATACCAGTTCCAGTGCATCCGGCGGAATATACAAGTCCTGCGGCAGCACCAGCATGGGTTCGCCGTGAATAAGTGCAAGCGGTGCGTTAATTTGGATATCGGCCTCGTTCATATCGTGCTGATCAGTTGAGCATACCCCGTTGCAATTGGACAGGCGGACAGGGTATGGTACCAAACGAACAGAACACACAGCAATCGCTGGGTTTTGGACGCAGCACGGCATGGCACCCGGTGCATTCGTAGAAAAACTGGCACGCATCCACCGGCATGGCTTCTTCTTTGGCCGTGCCGCAGGCTGGGCAGGTGATCGTCGATTTCAGGATGGCTTCCATGAATTTTTAGCCGTAGCTGATTCCCATCGCCTCGCGCACATCGCGCATGGTTTCCGACGCCAGTTTGCGCGCCTTTTCGCAACCGTCGGCGATGATGTTGCGCACCAGCGCCGGGTCGTCCAGATAAAGCTGCGCCCGTTCGCGCATCGGGCGCTGCTCCGCCAACACTGCGTCGATCACCGGCTGTTTGCATTCGATGCAGCCTATGCCGGCACTCTTGCAACCCTGCATCACCCATTGCCTGGTTTGCTCGTTCGAATACACCTGATGCAACTGCCACACCGGGCATTTGTCGGGATTCCCGACATCACTGCGGCGGATGCGTGCCGGATCGGTCGGCATGGTACGGATCTTCTTGCTCACGCTGGCTTCATCCTCACGCAAACTGATCGTGTTGTTATAAGACTTGGACATTTTCTGTCCATCCAGGCCGGGCATCTTTGAAGCCGCGGTAAGCATGGCTTGCGGCTCGGACAGGATCATCTTGCCGCCGCCTTCCAGATAACCGAACAAACGCTCCAGATCCCCATGACTCAGACTTTGCTGCTCATCCAGCAGGGATTTTGCGGACGCCAATGCCGCATCGTCGCCCTGCTCCTGAAAACGGGTGCGCAGCTCGTGGTACAGCTTGGCCTTTTTGCTGCCCAGTTTCCTGACCGCGGCTTCGGCCTTCTCTTCAAAACCCGCTTCGCGGCCATAAATATGATTGAAGCGCCGCGCTATCTCGCGTGTGAATTCGATATGCGGTACCTGGTCTTCTCCAACAGGCACCTGGGTAGCGCGGTAGATCAGGATATCCGCGCTTTGCAGCAGGGGATAGCCGAGAAAACCATAAGTGCTCAGATCTTTTTCGCTAAGCTTTTCCTGCTGATCTTTGTAGGTTGGTACACGCTCAAGCCAACCCAGTGGAGTGATCATCGACAGCAACAAGTGCAGTTCGGCATGTTCCGGCACCCTGGATTGAATGAACAGCGTGGCGCGCGCCGGATTGACGCCGGCAGCCAGCCAGTCCACCACCATGTCCCACACGCTTTGTTCGATGACTTGCGGCGTGTCGTAATGCGTGGTCAGCGCGTGCCAGTCGGCCACAAAGAACAGGCACTCATATTCATTCTGCATCTGTATCCAATTTTTCAGCACCCCGTGGTAGTGCCCCAGATGCAAGCTTCCGGTGGGACGCATCCCCGATAACACACGATCAGCAAACATGATTAAATCCCGAATAACAGCGAAAGCGATTTATAAACCAATTCAATTGGCGGGGAGAGCAGAAAACCCAGTATTGGCGTGACCGCCAGGAAGATCAGGATGAACATGCCATAAGGCTCGATCCTGGCCAGTTGAAACGCCTGGCGCTGCGGCAGCATGCTGATCGCAACGCGTCCGCCATCCAGAGGCGGCAACGGCAACAGGTTGAGCACCATCAGCACCACATTTATTTTAATCCCCCACATGGCCATGCCCAACAAAGGCTCGGCAAAATAACTCTCAGGAAATGTTACCCCGATCTTATAAAAAAATGCCCAGCCCAGTGCCATGACCAGATTCGAAGCCGGTCCCGCAATCGCCACCCACAGCATATCTTTCTTGGGATTGCGCAACATGGCGAAATTGACCGGCACCGGTTTGGCCCAGCCGAACAGAATCCCGCCCATCCACAGCGTGAGCAGCGGCAGAATTACCGTGCCGAACGGATCGATATGATGCATGGGGTTGAGGCTGATACGGCCCGCCTGGTAGGCGGTCATGTCTCCGAAATGCCTGGCCACATAACCATGCGCAGCTTCGTGCAGGGTGATGGCGAACAGCACGGGAATAGCCGCGAGTGCGACGGTTTGTATCAGTTGGTCGATTTGCATTGGGTTTCCATCAGGTTGTCATTAATCTTCAATATCTTCAATTCCAAACGGGGCAATATCACCTTTCCCGCGGCGCAGCAGCACCGGCACATCGCCGGTCAGGTCTATCACGGTAGTAAAATCCGCCCCCACCGTTCCGCCATCGATCACCAGATCGACTTTCTTCTCCAGCAATTCGCGAATACGCCCGGCATCGTTCATCGGCCAGGCTTCATCCGGCAGAATCAGCGTTGAACTGGACATCGGCTCACCCAGTTCTTCCAGCAAGGCCAACGCCACAGGATGATCGGGGATGCGAATACCTATAGTGCTGCGCTTGGGATGTTGCAAGCGCTTGGGCACTTCCCTGGTCGCATCAAGGATAAAGGTATAACTGCCCGGCGTGCTGGCCTTGAGCAAACGGAATTTGGCATTGTCGATTTTAGAATAGCGGGATATCTCCGACAGGTCGCGGCACATCAAAGTCAGGTGATGTTGTTCGTCCAGCTTGCGTATCTGCCGGATACGGGTCACGGCATTCCTGTCATCGAGATGACAGCCGAGAGCGTAACAGGAATCGGTTGGATAAACGACTACCCCACCCCCGCGCAACACCTCTGCCGCCTGGCGAATCAAGCGCGGATTGGGATTGTCGGGGTGAATGCTGAAGAATTGAGCCATGCCTTTGCTACGCTTGCAAGGCTTGCCAGACCGGGCGGCAGCCCAGCGGAAAATCCGGCAGGCGTCCCATGTCCCGGTAGCTTTCGCCCGGCCCGTGAAAATCCGAACCGCACGAAGTCAAAAGATTGAATTCCTCGGCATAACGCGCGAACTCGGCATACTGTTCCGGGGTATGGCTGCCGGTGACAACCTCCAAAGCCTGGCCGCCCAATTCGACAAACTCGGTCAGCAATTCGTGCATGGTCTTCTTGCCCATGCCATTGCGCCCAACCATATATCGGCCGGGATGGGCCAGCACCGCGACCCCGCCGCTGCCGCGTATCCAGCCGATCGCATCTGCCAAAGCCGCCCATTGATGCGGCACGTAGCCGGGCTTCCCCTTCACCAGATAGCGGTTGAATACGCTTTTTACATCCTTGCAATGCCCGGCTTCCACCAGATAGCGCGCAAAATGGGTGCGGCCTATCATCTTGGGATTCCCTGCGAACTGGTATGCCCCCTGCAGCACACCGCCGATGCCGGCCTTGGCCAGCTCATCGGACATTTTTTTTGCCCGCTCGCTGCGCCCGCTGCGCACGCTGCGCAAACCTTCCGCCAACGGTGGGTAATCCGGATTTATTCCCAGGCCGACGATATGCAAAGTATGGCTGCGCCACGACACGGAAATCTCCACACCATTGATGAACGTCATGCCGTGCCGCGCGGCTGCGGCACGCGCCTCATCCAGGCCATCCATATCATCGTGATCGGTCAACGCCATCACTTTCACGCCGCGTCCGGCAGCGCGATCCACCAGTTCGCCGGGTGTCAGCGTACCGTCGGAAACATTGGAATGGCAATGCAGGTCGTAATCAAGCATCTGAGTACCTCTGGCAATCGTTATGAGCAAGCCGGAGTGCAAGGAGCCGCGCAGTGAGCGACGAGGCATACCATGTCAGGTAGACGAGGAACGAACGGGCACGCGACGCCGCAATCCGGATGCGCAATAGATTGACGGGGGTACTCAAGCGTCTCCCCCGCCTTTCTTCATCACCTTGCCCTGTTCGGCACGCTTGCGCCTCACCTCCTTGGGGTCGACAATCAAGGGACGGTATATCTCGATGCGATCCTTGTCGCGCAGCACGGCATCGGCCTTGGTCAGCTTGCCGAATATGCCCAGCTTGTTTTTATCCATGTCGATCTCGGGATGCTTGGCCAGCACGCCACTGGCTTGCAATGCTTCCGCCACTGTCGATCCGGCCGGCACGCTACGCTTGAGCAGGGTTTGCTCGCCTGGCAGCGCATAGACAACCTCGATATTGATCCTGTCGTTCATGTGTTCGAATAAACCTTTTCTGCGCGGTGGATGAATGCATCCACGAAATTGTTGGCTATATAGTGAAATACCGGCCCGACCATCTTTTCCAGCAGTTTGTTGGAAAATTCATAGTGCAGGCGAAACTCTATTTTACAGGCAGACGGGCTCAACGGGATAAATCGCCAGCATCCGTCCAGATGTTTAAACGGCCCATGTTGCAAAGTGATGTCGATCTGGTTCGGCGGGATGCGCACATTCTCGGTGGTAAAACTCTGTTTGATATGGTGATAATCGATGTGCACCGTGGCATGCACCGTGGTCGTATCCCGTTCCTTCACACTGGAACCCCCGCACCAGGGCAGAAACTGCGGGTATTCTTCAACACGATCCACCAGATCGAACATCTGCGCCGCGCTGTGCGGAACCAGTACCGTTTTTTCCACTAACGCCATCGCTTGTCCAAGACCAGATTCCAAAGGCTGGTAGAATAGCCGAACACACCGCAAAACTCACCCGTTATGAGCATCATCCAGAACAAAAAAGCTTACCACGAATACTTCATCGAGGATAAATATGAAGCCGGTATCATGCTGGAAGGCTGGGAAGTCAAGGCTATCCGCGCCGGGCGGGCGCAACTCAAGGAAGCCTATGTCACGGTAAAGGACGGAGCGCTGTATCTGTTCGGCTCGCACATCAGCCCGTTGCTGAACGCTTCCACGCACATCCATCCCGACCCGGTGCGCACCCGCAAACTGCTGTTGCACAAACTGGAAATCAACCGGATCATCGGCAAGGTGCAGCGCGCCGGCTACACGCTGATGCCGCTGGACATGCACTACAAGAACGGCCGCGTCAAACTGGAGATCGGCCTCGCGAAAGGCAAGAAACAACACGACAAGCGCGCCACTGAAAAGGAAAAGGATTCCAAACGTGAAGCCGCGCAGGCCATGAAGAAGGAACGCCGCTAGCCAAATCGCGCGCTTTCGGCGCAGGCTATTGAGGTTATTTGATGACAGTGACACATCTTGCGGAATGCGGTAAGGGGGAATTAAAAAACCGGCACACCATTCCCGCTAACTCGGGGAATCCGGAGTGCCTCGTCATTGCAACAAGGCTTCAGCTGCGAGCGATGGCACAAACACCTGTCATTGCGATAACCAGCGACTTGCCAGCTTGCTGGCTTAGTCGATTGGCTAGTAGTTCCATCAGAAGGCGTAGCTGACGTGGCAATCCAGATGGCTTAAAAAAATGCATCTTGGTCTTGCTGGATTGCTTCACTTCGTTCGCAATGACGGCAAGGGTGTCTTGAATTATGGAAGCATCAATAATATGCGCGCAGCGCATGTTAAGCTCGCAGCGCGAGCGGCCGCAGCCACAAGCGCGCTACCGAAAAGGAACACGAAGGCAAGATGGAAGCACAGCAGGCGTTAAAAAAATTGCGCCATGAATAACCCGCGAGGTAAATATGGATAGTGCTGACCAAACCGGACAACAAACCGCCTACCTTGCCGGCGGCTGCTTCTGGGGCATGGAGGAACTGGTACGGGCCATCCCCGGCGTGCTGGCAACCGAGGTCGGCTACACCGGCGGCGATGTTCAAAACGCGACGTATGAAAGGCACAACGGACACGCGGAAGCGCTGAAGGTCGTGTTCGACCCCAATCAACTGACCTACCGCCACCTGCTGTTCGAGTTCTTCCGCATGCACAACCCCACTACGAAGAACCGTCAGGGAAATGACATCGGCACATCCTACCGCTCGGCGATCTTCTACCTGAACGAAGAACAGAAACACACTGCCGAAGCAGTCATCAAGACCGTGGATGCCTCCGGCGAATGGGAAGCCAAAGTCGTCACCGAAGTCGTGCCTTACAGGGAATTCTGGCGCGCCGAGGAATACCACCAGAAGTACCTGGTTAAACATCCGCAAGGCTATACTTGCCACTACATCAGGCGACTGAAACTAGGAGAGTAATGCTTACCTGTCGGCCATCAAAAGTGAGTCGATGGCATGTTCTGCGTGGGGTGGTTTTGCGGGATCGAGCCAGCATAGATCGATCCCGGATGCAGCACCGATGAAACGTAATAGCCGGCCAGACTGGCCAGCACCAGCGCGGGCACCAGGCCGTAGCCGGCGGTCATCTCGCTGACCATCACCACTGCGGTAAGCGGCGCGTGGGTGACGGCGGAGAGGAATGCGCTCATGCCGACCAGCGTGTACGCCGTCATCGACACGCTGGGCAGCATCAGCTGCACCACATTGCCCGCCAGCGTGCCCAGCGCCGCGCCGACGAACAGCGTAGGCGTGAACACGCCGCCGACCGCGCCCGAACCCGAAGTCAGCACCGTGGCAACGATCTTCAGCACCAGGATCAGCAGCACGTTTTGCCACAGCCACGGCTGGTGCAGCAATGAGTTCACCACCGAGTAACCGTTGCCCCACACTTCCGGGCGGATCACCGAAAGGCCGCCGACCGCCAGCCCGGCGAGTGTCATCTTCAGCCACAGCGGAACACTGAGCGCAGCCAGATACCTGTGCACGCGATTCAATGCGCCGATGAACAGCGGCCCGAGCAATCCGGCCGCGATCCCGGTCGCCACCACCAGCAGCAGTTCCGGCACGCTTTGCAGCGTGCCGGGCGAGGCGGCGAAGATCGGGCCGACGCTGCTGACATGGCGCACCACCGAATCGGCGACCGCCGCTGCCAGCAGCAGCGGGCCGAAGCTGCCGACGCTGAAGCCGCCGAGCACGATCTCGGCGACGAACAGGGCGCCCGCGATTGGCGTGTTGTATGCGCCCGCCAGCCCGGCCGCCGCGCCGCAGGCCACCGCAAAGCGCCGCTCGTCGGCCGACAGGTGCAGGACTTTTCCGGACAGGCTGCCGCACAATGCCGCCAGTTGCACCATCGAGCCCTCGCGCCCGATCGAGCCGCCCGAGACGACCGTCGCGGCGGATGCCAGCGACTTCAGCAGCGAAGAACGCACCGGGATGTCGCTGCCGGCGGAGATCGCTTCCATGTAATCGGCACCGGCTTGGCCTTTGCCGCGCCCGAGCAGATATTGCAGCAGCAAGCCGGCGGCCAGCCCGCCGAGCGCGG
>JAJZEQ010000296.1 GCA_021851345.1 Pseudomonadota bacterium | reverse complement strand
CGACATGGCCGATGCGCCGTCGCGTTTTACCGCGATCCGCATGGCGGTATCCGCGCAGTGCAATCCCCCGGAAGAGCTGGGTAAGCTGGTCGCGGTCGCAGAGCACGGATGCATCACGGTCAACACGCTGCGGGCAGCAGTCGAGCTGAGCATCAAAGTGGTCTGAGCGTGCAGGCATTTTGCGCATGCAGTCTTTAAAAAATTGCTATCGCGAATTGCTATCGCGGTTTCGTAGATCAATCGCAGTTTTCAGGTTCACAAAAAATCAATGCACAGCAAACTCCCGGCCCAACCGCTTCCTTCCTTCGCCCTGTTCAATCTCGGCTTTCGTCCATTTTTCCTGCTGGCGGGCCTGTACGCGCTGATCCCGGTATTTGTCTGGGTTGGTGTTTATGCCTATGGCTGGCCTGCGCCGCGCCTGCCGTTCTCGGTGATGCACTGGCATGCGCATGAAATGATCTTCGGTTATGGCATGGCCGTTGCCGCCGGTTTCCTGTTGACTGCGGTGCGCAACTGGACCCAGATCGGCACGCCCAGGGGATTGCAGCTGGCAGGCTTGGCAACGCTGTGGCTTGCGGCACGGGCGGCGGAGTGGGTCTTTCCCGGGCAGGTTATGCCGATGATGGTGCTGGACCTGATGTTCGATCTCTGGCTGGTCATTGTGATCTTCCGGCCGCTGTTGCGCGCAAAACAGCATAACCAGCTTGGCCTCGCGTCCAAGCTGATTTTGCTGACGCTGGCCAACCTGTGCTTCTATCTCGGCGTGTCGGGTGTGCTGGAGCACGGAACCATGTGGGGCTTGTATTGCGGGTTGTATGTTCTGCTTGCGCTGGTCTACAGCATGGCGCGGCGAGTGTTGCCGATGTTCATCGAACGGGGTGTCGGCTATCCGGTGAAATTGAGGAATTGGGTGTGGATAGACCGCTCCGTAATCTATGTGTTCGTGCTGTTCCTGATTGCCGATGTGTTCTGGCAAAATGTGCCGGTCACCGCCGCGCTCGCCGGCTTGCTGTTCGCGGCGCACGCGATACGGCTGGCGGGGTGGCACACGAGGGGCATCTGGAGCAAGCCGCTGCTGTGGGTGTTATACGCCGGCTATGGCGGTGCCACGTTCGGGTTCCTGCTCAAGGCGCTTGCGCCGTTCACGTTCCTGTCGCTTTCCATGGCGCCTTCCCTGGCGCTGCACGCGTTTGCATTGGGCGGCATCGGCATGATCACCGCGGGAATGATGGCGCGCATCTCGCTCGGGCACACCGGCCGCAATATCCAGCATCACTCGCGGCTGCTTGCGCCTGCTTTCATGGCATTGTGCGCGGCCTACGTTGCGCGGGTTCTGCTGCCGATCATCGCGCCGGAGCATTACCTGTTGTGGCTGGGCATCGCGCAGGCGGCATGGGTGTCCGCCTTTGCATTGCTCGCCCGGGTGTACGCCCCGATCCTGGTCAAGCCGCGCGCTGACGGCATGCCGGGTTAACTCTGGCCAGGGCGAGCGTCCATATCGGGTAAAATGCCGAACTTGGTGCCATTTGTCCTGTCCATGCGTGGGCCTTTGAAAATCGAATGCGCTCTGTACCGAACCCAACTTAACCAGAAATGCAAATGAAGACTAAACTATTGCGGATATTGCTGGCGCTTGCGCTGGCCACACTCAACACGGCCCAGGCCACCCCCCAGCTTGTTCCGCTGGAGCAACAGTCCGAGGCTGCTTTTCTGTCATCCAAGGTGCTGAGCCGCTACAGCTACAGGCATGTGGTGCTCGACGATAATTTGTCCGGGCAAATTTTCGACAGCTATCTTAAGGCGCTGGACGCAGACAAGGTGTTCTTCCTGCAGGCTGACATAGATCATTTCGCCAATGCGCGAACCAAGCTTGATGATGCCATCATAGGCAAAGACCTGAGCGTTCCTTTCGAGATATTCAATCTCTATCAGCAGCGCATCGCCGAACGTTTTGTCTATGCCCGCTCCCTGCTGAAAAAGGGTTTTGATTTCAAGAAGAATGAGAGCTACCAGTTCAGCCGCAAGGACGCGCCATGGCCAAAATCCGAAAGCGAGTTGAATGACTTGTGGCGCAAGCGCGTCAAGAACGACTGGTTGCGCCTCAAACTGGCCGGCAAGGATGACAAGAGCATCGTCGAGACACTGGGCAAACGCTATGACAATAACCTGAACAGTCTTTCCAAGGTCAAGAGCGAGGATGTGTTCCAGGACTTCATGAATGCCTATGCGATGTCCATAGACCCGCATACCAATTATTTCGGGGTGCGCGCTTCCGAGGAGTTCGATATTTCGATGAAGCTGTCCCTGGTCGGCATAGGCGCATCGCTGTACGGCAAGGACGAATATACGACGATCAAGGAGTTGCTGGCGGGCGGCCCTGCGCTGCTGTCCGGCAAGTTGCAACCCGGCGACCGTATCGTCGGTGTCGGGCAGGGCGAAAATGGCCCGATAGTCGACATCATGGGCTGGCGCATCGACGACGCGGTGGACCTGATACGCGGCGCCGAGGATACGGTGGTGCGTCTTGACGTGCTGCCCGCTGGAGCGGGCCCCGACGGCAAACACAAGCTCATTTCACTGGTGCGCAAAAAAATCACGCTGGAGAACCAGGCCGCCAAAAAATCCATCATCGAGGTGAAAGACGGGGGCGTGACGCGCCGCATCGGTGTGATTTCGCTGCCCGAGTTTTACCAGGATTTTGCTGCCCGCCAGAGGGGCGACAAGGATTACAAGAGCGCCACCAGGGATGTCTCGCGCCTGCTCGTCGAACTGAAAAAAGACAGGGTGGACGGCGTGCTGGTGGATCTGCGAAACAACGGCGGCGGGTCGCTGGATGAAGCTATCCAGATGACCGGCCTGTTCGTGGGCAAGGGCCCGGTGTTGCAGCAACGCGACTCCAAAGGCAAAATAACTGTTGATAGCGATACCGATACCGGTGTCGTCTGGACAGGCCCGATGGGAGTGCTGATCAATCGCGGCTCGGCCTCGGCATCGGAAATCTTCGCGGCGGCGATACAGGATTACGGGCGCGGGGTCATAATCGGCGCAACCAGTTTTGGCAAGGGCACGGTGCAGACCGTGGCGGATCTTGACCAAATCGCGAAAAACGACAAGCCCGAATTCGGCGAGGTCAAATTGACCATCGCCCAGTTTTTCCGCATCAATGGCGGCACCACCCAGTTGCGCGGCGTGACCCCGGATATCAGCCTTCCGTCGATGACTGACACGGAGGAGTTCGGCGAGTCCAGTTACGGCAATGCCCTGCCCTGGACGCAGATCAAGGCGGCCGACTATACGCCGGAAGGCAGTCTGGCGGGCATCGTGCCGGTGTTGACAGCGAGCCACAACAAGCGCGTGAGCCACGACAAGGACTTCAAGTATATGCAGGAAGATATTGCCGAGTTCAACAAGCTGCGCCAGAAAAACCTGATCTCGCTCAATGAAGCCGACCGCCGCAAGGAGCGCGAAGCGCAGGAGGCGCGCGAAAAATCCCGCGAGCAG
>JAJZEQ010000230.1 GCA_021851345.1 Pseudomonadota bacterium | reverse complement strand
ATGCCGGTCGCGACCGCCGTACGCGGGGCGCTGCAAGCCGGCTTCAGGATCGCGCAGCAGCAATAGATGAATCTGCTGGTTCGGTGCCACGTCGTACCACACGCCGCCATAACTCATCACCGGACGCTCCGGATCGGGGCGCAAGCCGAGCACGCCTTCGTAAAAGGCTCGTGACCTGGCCAAGTCAGAGGTCAGGAGGCTGGCATGAAGGATTCCGGTAATTCTCATGGTAGTAATGCCCTATATCTTGATGGTTCATCCTTCGATACGCTCTGCGTACCCTGTGCTGAGCACGTCGAAGCATCAGGGCGAACGGAAAGTTTTTCATGTAAGTTGATACATCCGTTATGGTTCGATACGCTTGGCGTTCCGTGCCATGAACTTGCCGAATGGTCACCACGAACGGAGTGTTTTGATAGGCCTCAGTACAGGCCTCAGCACAAACAGAAAAATAGCCGTTCGCCCTGAGGTATCGAAGGGTGGACGTACATCTCATCGCAATTTGTCCGGCAGTGGATTATTTGTTCCCCATGCGAATTGCTGCACGGCTTTCCAATCGCCGCGCATCATGGCTTCCTTCTTTTTGCGGCTCCAGCCCTTAATTTGTTGTTCTGCCGCAAGAGCCTCCTCGCGTGTAGTGCAGTCTTGCGACCAGAGCAATTGCACAGGCATGCGAGTCGCAGTGTATCCGCCGCATTCGCCGCTTTGGTGCTCGGCCATCCGCATTTCGAGGTTGTCTGTGTGGCCGGTGTAATAACTGTCATCGGAGCAGTGAAGAATGTAAACGTAAAAAGCCATATCTACTCCTGAGTTATGGGAATGACCGTTCACCCTTCGATACATCCGTTATGGTTCGATACCTCACCACGAACGGATGTACCATGTGCTGAGGCTCCTGAGGTATCGAAGGGCGAAGCATCAGGGCAAACGGTATGTAAACCCCGGCGGTAATTTACGCTTTAACCGGAACCACCTTGCCGGCCGCCAACTTGGCGCGGCCGCGCGCCTCGTCGGTATCCTTGCCGGTCGCCAGCGCCACGCCCATGCGGCGGCGCGCGAACGATTCGGGTTTGCCGAACAGGCGTATATCGCTGTTCGGCACACGCAGCGCATCCGCCACACCCGCAAAGGCTATACCCCGGGCTTCATGCTGTCCGTAGATCACCACGCTCGCACCCGGTGTTCGCAGCGCGGTGTTCACCGGCAGGCCGAGGATGGCGCGGGCGTGCAACTCGAACTCGTTCTGCACCTGCGAACACATCGTCACCATGCCGGTGTCGTGCGGGCGCGGGCTGACTTCGCTGAACCAGACTTCATCGCCTTTGACGAACAATTCCACGCCGAAAATGCCGAGGCCGCCGAGATCGTCGGTGACTTTTTTCGCGATGTCACGGGTGCGCTGCAAGGCCGGCGCAGACATGGCCTGGGGCTGCCAGCTCTCGACGTAATCGCCGTGCACCTGGACATGACCGATAGGGTCGCAGTAGTGTGTTTCGGTTTTTCCGTCCGCGCCGATCGCGCGCACGGTGAGCTGGGTGATCTCATAATCGAAACGGATCAACCCTTCGACGATCACCCTGCCCTGGTTCACGCGGCTGCCGCTGGCGGCATAGTTCCATGCCGCTTCTGCCTCTGCGGCATTATCCACTTTGGATTGCCCCTTGCCGGACGAGGACATCACCGGCTTGATGATGCATGGGTAACCGATGTGCTCTATCGCGGCACGCATCTCATCCAGGCTGTCGGCGAACTTATACGGCGAAGTCGGCAGGCCCAGCGTCTCGGCGGCCAGGCGGCGTATGCCTTCGCGGTTCATCGTCAGGCGCGCTGCGCGCGCGGTGGGGATCACGCGCGCCAGCCCTTCCTGTTCGATCTGTTCCAGCATGCCGGTGGCGATGGCCTCGATCTCCGGCACGACCAGGTGCGGTTTCTCCTGCTCGATCAGCGCGCGCAGCGCGGCGCCGTCCGCCATGTTGATGACATGGGCACGATGCGCGACCTGCTGTCCTGGCGCATTGGCATATCTATCCACAGCGATGGTCTCAACGCCCAGGCGCTGCAGCGCAATGATGACTTCCTTGCCCAGCTCGCCGCTGCCGAGCAGCATGACGCGGATGGCTGAGGAAGTAAGCGGGGTACCGATAACAAGGGGCTTCATTTGGTTAGTCATGGTGGTAACCAGGGTTGGAATTGCGCGAAATTATACACGCGTGCAGCAGGCTCATTTGCGCGGCAACAGGAGTAACATTGAGCATCCATACAACTGCAAGGAGCGAGATCATGACGAATATCGTGCAAATGCTGGGTGGTGAAGCAGAACATCTGTTGCAGTATCGCTGTACCGGCATCAGCAAAGAATCCTTGCATTTGCCGGGACCCGATTACGTGGATCGCGTCGTGGCAATCAAGGATCGCAAGGTCGGCGTGCTGCGCAGCCTGCAGGCACTGTACGGACATGGGCGCCTGGCGAACAGCGGCTACCTGTCGCTGCTGCCGGTGGACCAGGGCGTGGAACATTCCGCCGGCGCATCGTTCGCGCCCAACCCGATTTACTTCGACCCGGGCAATATCGTCAGGCTGGCGATCGAGGGCGGCTGCAACGGCGTGGCCTCGACGCTGGGCGTGCTGTCCTCGGTGGCGCGCCGCTACGCGCACAAGATTCCGTTCATCGTCAAGATCAACCACAACGAGATGCTGACCTATCCCAACATCTACGACCAGACGCTGTTCGCCAGCGTAGGCCAGGCTTTCGACATGGGTGCGGTGGCGGTGGGCGCGACCGTGTTCTACGGTTCCGAACAATCACGCCGCCAGATACAGGAAGTCTCGGAGGCGTTCGAACATGCGCATGAGCTGGGCATGGCGACAATTCTTTGGGCCTATCTGCGCAACCCGGCATTCAAGACCGCCGACAGGGATTACCATGTGTCTGCCGACCTGACCGGCCAGGCCAACCATCTCGCGGTCACGATCAACGCCGACATCGTCAAGCAGAAAATGGCCGAGAACAACGGTGGTTACAACGCGATCAAGTTCGGCAAGACCAGTCCCAGGGTGTACAGCGAATTGACCACCGACCACCCCATCGACCTGGTGCGTTACCAGGTGGCAAACTGCTACATGGGACGCGTGGGCATGATCAATTCCGGCGGGGAATCCACCGGCCAGGATGATCTCCAGCAGGCGGTGCGCACCGCTGTGATCAACAAGCGCGCCGGCGGCATGGGCCTGATCTCCGGGCGCAAGGCATTCCAGAAAGCGATGCAGGATGGTGTGGCGCTGCTCAATGCGATTCAGGATGTGTATCTGGATAAAGCGGTGACGGTGGCGTGATGATTGCTTAATTCCGAGCGTCCGGTATGTGCAGGAGCAGTCGTTCAGCATTGAGTTTGACCTTCCCCCGAAAAATCGTCTTCCAAGGGTGACGTAAAATTACGAACCCACAGGAAAGGAAGACGATGAAGATACCGAAGCAGGAATATACACCCGAGTTTCGTGAGTTGGCG
>JAJZEQ010000169.1 GCA_021851345.1 Pseudomonadota bacterium | reverse complement strand
GCTGCACTCGACGCTGGGCTACAAATCACCGATGCAGTTCTTGAGTGACTGGCTCATAGCTCAACAGCAGGAAAAACTGGTAGCATGAAACCCACCTCTTGGAAGACGAAAAACCGAGGGAAGGTCAGTGAAAGGGTTAACTTTTTGAACCCAGTGAGATTATTTTCTGGATCATCTGATGGGTGACTGGATAACAAGACATTAAAAGTTTTGTTTTGATCTAGACTAATCCCTATTTCCATATTTGGGTTGTCCATAGAGTCTTTACCAGGTAACGCCAATATGTAATATAGTGTTTTGCCGCCCGGTGCGGTTACTTCTTCCACAACGGTACTTTTATTGTTATTTTGAGCATAAGCCAAAATCGGCGCGCACATTAACCCAGATAATATAAGTCCAACTAGCACATTTTTCATTCTATTTCCTATAAGTAAATTAGAGAAAGCAAACGCAGCCGAAACGAGTGCCTTATTTAGCGCTACGGAACCAGCCCCAAAGCTTAGAAAAAATGCTTTCTTTTCAAAACACACTACGAAGTGCTATAGCTGAAACAGGCTTTCCCCATTCCACATTTTCAAATAATCCAGGTAAAGCCATTCCGTTAAATCTGCATCAGGTTCAATGTCTGGCCTGTACCCATCTAGCAAGTCATCAAGTTTAAGGTGAAAACTGCCAAAACTTTTGGAGAGTCTAGGCCGATTTCATGGCAAAACCTTGCCCACCCTTCACCATACGCTAAAAACTCGGCATGTCGCAATTGGTAGAGCGCGGCACTCTCTTTATTGCTTGGCTCAATCGCAATAAGCGCACGCCCACCAAACATGCGCCCACGCGCTTGAAAGAATCGCGCAGCGTGAACATAAGCAATGGTTTGCAGCATCAGCAGGCGGTCAGTGAAAGCTGTATCGGCCATTCTGTAATTTGCTTGCGGGCAGGTCGCTGCAATATTTTTCGATTCTTGAGTGTCACCCCTCGCCCGTGCCTCGATGAATAGAGCTATGCGCTCAGGCGCGGTCAGGCTTGCATATTGTTTTTTAAATCTTTCATGGGGATTTTTTCCTTGCGTTAAGTGTTCTTTCGAGGGCTTCCATACGGACTTCAATAATCCCGGTTTCAATCGCCTTGTTTAGCTGACCCAACACATAGGCCAGCTTCGTCCCGTCCGCCATGTCTATCCTGCCTTGCCGCATGTCCCGGTAGACCTTTGCCATCTCAAGGCGCACGTCATCGGCGGTTTTCAGGTGGATTGTCGGGGGGGTAGGCAGAACGTGCAGGTTTGACCCATCAATGGTCGCAGGCGAATTGCCTGCCGTGTTAGTGGACATTCTGCGCCCCGTGCCGCTCTACCAGCTCCAATAATCGCCACGGGTCATATTTCGCCTTCGGTATCAGCATTTCGCAGGTCGCCGGTGTCGGATGCCTGACTGCCACGGCCAGGATTACGTTGTGCGGATCGCCGTCAATATCGGCATAAATAGCCCGCTGGGTATTCGGTGCAGCATTCAACATGGCAATGACTTTTTGCCTTCGCCATTCCGCCCGTGCTTCCCGCTGTAGCTCAGTCAGAATTTCCGCCTTCGATTGCCGAATGGTTTGCACCAGCTCGGGCGGTAAGTTGTCCGCTGGTGAAATATCCAGATAGCCGCCGTCCGCACGGATCGAATATCCCTTGCGCCTCAATTCAAAAATCAGGTCGGGTGCGCCCATGATTAAATCCTCAAGTGTGAAGCGTTAGGGCGTGATGTTTCAGCTCCTCCCAAAATCGGCGTTTTATCCGCAACACCGCCACAACCCAATAACGGCGGGCCTTCGGGTGTTGCGGGATTGTGGCGGATTGTTTTCTGTGGCGGATTATCCGCAACGGTTAAAGCCGCGTGTTTATTGGCTTCCGGCGTTTGTGGCGGATGTTGCGGCAAATTCAGGGGGATGGTGAGGTATCGCGTAAATGCGTCCGTAAACTGCGACAACTCGAAGCCTTTGGGTGTTTCATACGCACCCAGACGGATGGTTTTTGAGGCTATCCCATACGCTGCCAATTGCCGCGCAACTTGTCGCGGGGTTATCTGCTTTCCCCTGTTGTATGCCGCCCAAGCGTTTTCCTCATCAGCACAAAGAGCCGCGATTAAATCCACCGTGCTGATTCTGTCCACGCGCTTACTCTCGAAGACGTGCTGAATATCAGCCAGCAATTCATTGCCTGTGCTTACTGTCTTTTCACCTGCGCCGGACAACTTCAAAGCTGCCGCTGTTGCACGGGCAACCCACTCATCACCCGCGCATGAGGCTATCGCCAATAAGCCATCCCAGTTATCTTGATCGCGGTCTGATAGCTCATCCGGTAGCGCGGGGCGAGCCTGCCTAACCTGTTGCGAGTAGTCCAGGGCGAAGCGTGCCAACTTTTCAGCGATGCCGGTAAATAAACTCCTTTCAGCATGGCGCAACCTGTTAACCGATTCATGCGATAGCTTCCGGCGAAGGTTGAACACTATCCCCCGGCTCATGGTCGCATCGGGCAGGTGCTTTTCCAGTGCAATCCCGGCAAGTGCTTTTGCACTGAATACCGAAAACATGCGCGGCTCGAAGCTGTCGCCCACTGCCTCACTACGCAATACAAACCCATCACGCAGATAGCCAGCGTTTACCATGCCGTGCAACTCAAAATTGTCTCGAAAGAATGTATCCGCCTCATCTATCAGGATAGTGGGCTTCCACTTTTCAACCGCTCTGAATAGTGCCGATGCTGAAGCGTTGGACGCTGGCAATGGCCGGTATGCCATGCGCCCCAGCACGGTTAGCAGTTGGGTTTTGCCGCATGATTTTTCAGGCGCGTTAATGATTGCCAGCGGTGCGACATCCGCCCCGTCAATAAAGTGAGTATGTGCAACCCACAAAGCCGCAGCGTGCGCCTGCTCAGTATCCAGCACGATAAACTGCCGGATGGTGTCCGATACCTCACTCAGTAATTGCGCCGGGTCTATCGGATCGGGGTGCGGCTCGACTTCACTAAATGGCAGTTGCTTACCATCGCCCTCAATGCCACTGCCTTTTGCGCGCTCAGTTTTCACCAAGTTATCAAGGATCGTTGGGCGAAAACCTAACGATTTTGCTTTTTCCTGACGCACCTTTTCATAATCCAAT
The DNA here is from genome assembly GCA_021851345.1 of Pseudomonadota bacterium. Taxonomy (GTDB): domain Bacteria; phylum Pseudomonadota; class Gammaproteobacteria; order Burkholderiales; family Gallionellaceae; genus Gallionella. Next base: position 11,351 of record JAJZEQ010000169.1, on the reverse strand, counting down.
TTTGTGAGCTTGGCTAACGACTTGATAACCTCATCGGCGGACTGCACGGGGGCGTCAGCTTGTGCCGTAGATTCCGGCAAGGGGACAGCATCACCCGATGAAAGCGGAGGGATGGAATCGAGTTGTACGGCCTCGGCTTTTTGCGTCACCGTCAAGGCGTTAAGTTTTGCCAGGACAGCGGCGGCGCGTTCTTCTTGCGCTGCAAATTGATCGCCTGATTTATATTCATTCATGGCGAATTCCTCCGGCGCTAAGTGCTGACTGAATGCGCGCAGCGGCCAGCGTGAGCCTTTCGCGGTCGGTTTCGTTAAATGGATTCCCGGCCAGCAGGTCGGCAGCGGCAATCAGGACAAGCGTCGATTCAAAAGCGATAGCGCGCAGAATGTCCGCGGCGGGAAATGGCTGGCGTTCGCCTTTCACAAAATGCTGGTCGGTCTCACGCGGCGGGAAAAGGTCGGAGAGCTCCAGCCCAACAGAACTTACAACTTCATGCACGGAGCAGCCCGCGAAGCAATGCACCAGCACCCGGCCATCATCAAGCTCACGGACGCTGAGCGAAGCGGTTTTATCGGGATGTGCGGGGCAACAAGCGAGCCAGCGTCCGGCCCCGGTGCGGCGAACCTTGTCCAGCTTTGACAGCAGATTGTCGGCAGTCATGGCTCACACCCCAGCCGTCTTGCGACTATCAGCGATTCGAGAAGAAATCCATTCGCGGATTTCAGTTTCCAGCCAAGCGACAGACATGGAACCTAATCGAATAGGTTTTGGAAATTCGGCTAAGGCCATAAGTGCATAGATGCGCGAGCGCGATAAACCTGTGAGCCGCTCAACTTCGCGGCGGCGGATTAGTGCGGTTTGGAGTTGTTGATCGGGTGCGGGTGTGTCGCTGGTAATAGGTTGCATGATATTTCCTTTCCGAAACGCCAACTAGGTAAGTTGGGGCGCTGTCGGCATTAAATATCATGTAAAATTAAATAGTTGTCGCTATATGTAGGGGGGCATACGGCGACAATTATTTAATTTTGTGGTGCGCAGTATCAATCTTCGGCTTGAATTTTCTGTAGTCCTTTTCGAGTTGGTCTACCGTGATGCGCCGCTTGGGTAAGAATTGATTATAGTTATAGAAATGCTTGTCGAATGTGCCCTTGTCCCAGTTTTTTAGAACTTCATTATTGTTTTCAATCGCTGCATTAATCTCATTGCATATTCGTTTAAACTCAGCCTTGTTATTACCGCTCATGTTATTAGCGACAATCAATGCAAGATAAATGGCCTCAAACTGTTTTTTAGTTGGCTTATTCGGGACAAGGAATTTCCCGAACAACTCAGCACCTGATTTAGCAGACTTGCCATTTTCTTTGCTTTTTGGTCGCCTTAGTGCATCAACTATGAGTCGCGCATTATCAATTCCAATCCATGGAATATTTAAACTCTTCATGGCTTCGATAGCATTGGGGTTCACAGCTATTGATTCCAAAAAAATCATCAACTGAAACCCTAAATATTCCGCTTGCCATATATCCCCATTTGATACCCAATCCGCTTTCTCTTCCGGCATTATATCTGTGTGAATGTTGAATTTTTTCATGCTGCTTATCTGTGTATTGCCACCACGTTCGCACCCGTTTAGAACTCGTTATGCAGCCATCAATTCGGCGCGCTTAACCTTCGGCGCACCTGCCTTGCGAACTTGCCACAGGTCATAGGCGCTTTGTTCTGCCAGCCACAGACGGGCTTCGCCGCCACGTTCCACACCTAGCCATGCCTCAATACGCAATGCCATTTCAGGTGAGATAGCGGCACGGCCATTGAGCACGCGGGAAAGCGACACCCGCGCTACGCCCAATTGTTGCGCGGCCTCGGTCACAGACAGCCCCAGCGCGGGCAATACGTCGTCGCGCAGGGTCAGTCCGGGGTGCGGTGGGTTGTACATGTGTGCCATTGTTGATTCTCCTTTTAGTGATAGTCCTGATAGTCCACTAGCACGGCATCCGTGCCATCAAATGTGAACGTCATGCGCCAGTTGCCGTTAACCCATACCGAAAAATGCCCCTTGAATTCCCGCCCCTTCAGCGGATGCAATCCCCAGCCAGGCAGGTTCATTCCTTGGGCGTTCGTCGTTTCGTTCAGGCGGCGCAGCATGGCGGCCAGTCGCGGGGCATGGGCGGCTTGAATACCGGCCATGCTCCCCTTCTCGAAAAAGTTTTTCAGCCCCTTGTGCCGGAATGTCTTAATCATGGCTCACTGTATCGCGTAACGCATCACACGTCAAGCCACTGAATTTGCCCGCAGCGGTATGATGTCCGCGCCCGCCTTCAATCCTTCCAGATAGTCAGCCCAATGCTGCATCATGCGCCGCCGTTCGGGTAGGTATTCCGCAGCGTTATAGGTCGCACGCACGCCGCTGGCCTTGTGCGCTAGTTGCCGCTCGATTGCGTCCGCATTAAAGCCTTGCTCGTTTAACAATGTGCTGGCCATGTGCCTGAAGCCGTGCGCGGTCATTTCAGTGGAGGTGTAGCCCATGCTTCGTAGTGCCGCTAATATGGTATTTTTCGCCATCGGCTTTGTGCTGGAGCTAACACTCGGAAAAACATATTTTCCCGTGCCTGTCAGTGCGTGAACCTCGCGCAGGATCGCCACGGCTTGAGTGGACAGCGGGATTATGTGCAATGCTTTCATCTTCATCTTGTCAGCAGGTATGCGCCATTCCGCTTTATCAAGGTCAATTTCCGCCCACTCTGCACGGCTCAATTCTATTGGCCGCAGAAATACCATAGGGGATAGCTTGAATGCACAGCGGACAATGAACGTCCCCGAATACCCGTCAATATCACGCATCAATTTACCGATCTGAACAGGTTCAGTAATTGCTGCCAAGCGTTTGCCCTTATGTGGCGGCAATGAGCCTTTCAAGTCAGCCGATGGATCGCGTTGAGCGCGTCCCGTTGCAATGGCATAGCGGAAAACCTGGCCACAAATAGCACTGACACGGTGAGCGCTATCCAATGCTCCACGGCTTTCAATGCGGCGTAACACTGTCAGCAATTCAGGCGCGGTGATCTCACCAATAGGGCGCGCACCCAACCACGGGAAAACATCATTGACAAGCCTTACGGTGATTGTTTGGGTATGCGACTCTTTCCAGTTTTTTGAGAATTTAGAAAGCCACTCACGGGCGACAATCTCAAAGCTGTTTTCTGCCAGTGCCACACCAGCGGCTTTTTGCGCCTTCTTGACTGAGCCGGGGTCTGCACCATTCGCCAATACCTTGCGTGCAGCTTCACGCCGTTCCCGTGCATCCGATAGGCTTACGTCTGGATATACCCCAACAGCCAGCGTTTTGCGCTTGCCAGCAAAGCGATAATCTAGCCGCCAATACTTAGCGCCATTGGGTTGCACTAACAGATACATGCCACCGCCGTCCGCCAGCTTTTGCGGCTTATCTGTTGCCCTTGCCTTGCTTGCCTCTAATGCAGTCAGTGCCATGATTTAACCCCTTGTCGGTATCAGTGTTGTCGGTATCGCAACATGCCGTCAAATATACCGCCAATTGTCGGTATATTACAAGGGAATTGTTGGGAACACTCAGGCAACAAAAAACCCGCTACTGCCTTACGCAATGCGGGTTATATGGAACAGCCAGGAATGCTTAAAATCTCGCTAACGTCTTTCTGTCCACCACAACATCGATATTCCCAATACCAGGAACAAACCGGTCATTGCAGTGGCGCTGACAAATGGCTGCCAGTCGTTGAGTGCACCCAGGCTGGCAAACAAGCGCCCCACAAAGTGGAACACCAAACCCAATACGATGCCCAGGAATATCATCGCCCCGACACCCCCCGCACGCCGATGATAGGCCGCAAAAGGCAAAGCCAGCAGCATCATCACCAACAGTGATAATGGATTAAGAAGCTTGTTCCACATCGCGATTTCATAGCGCGCGCTTTTTTGGCGATTCTCTTTCAAATGCGTGGCGTATTGGTACAAATCGTAGACGGACATTTGATCCGGCACCACCAGCAATACGCTCAGAATGGCCGGGGTCAATGTCGACTTCCATTCCCGTTGCGGTTGCAAAGCAATGTCAATATTCGTTTTGCCAAACAGTGTCTCACGAACATCTTCGAGGCGCCAAACGCCCTGATCGATAAATTCTGCCCGCTTGGCCCTGGTAATTGCCTGCAAGTGATAGGTCTGATCGAACCGGTATATATCGATATCCGACAAGCTGGTATCAGGCATCACGCTTTTAACATTCACGAAACTGTTATCGTCCTTGACCCAGACACCAGACCGGAATTCATGCAGCGAAACTTGTGCATTTTGCGCTTTCAATCGCAATTGTTGCGCCAGCCGCTCACTTGGCGGCGCAAGCAGTTCGCCGCACACGAAACTCAAAATCACCAGCGGCAAAGCAATCTTGAACAATGCGCCTACCATCTGCCCAAGCGAAGCACCGGAAGACCGGATAACCGTCAGCTCCGAGCTGCCGGCCATCTGCACCAGTGCAGTGATGGTGCCGATCAGGACTGCCACAGGAAACAGCTCGTAAATATGTCCCGGTATCGTCAGTATCACGAAAAGCAATACATAACCCAGGTGATATTGCCCCTGTCCCATCGCATTCAACTCGTGAATCAAGTCCAGAAAAGCGAACAACATGATCAGCGCCAGAAAGACCAGACCGATGCTGAAATAAATTTCCCGGCCGAGATAGCGCGTCAGCAAGTTCATGTTTTGAACACCGTGCGCCAGCTGAACAAAGTCATGCGCCGAAAGAACATCAGCGCAGTGACCGCCAGCATCGCCGCATGTATGCCCCACAGGCCGATACCGGCCGAAAGCGTTCCCTGACCCACCCAGGTATTGGTCACACTGATCATGTTGTTGTAGAGCATATATAACACGATCGCCAGGATCAGGTTGAGTGAACGTCCGGCACGGGGGTTGACAAAACCCAGCGGAATCGCCAATAAAGCCAGAATCGCGGCACTAATGGGCAACCCGATGCGCCACTCCAATTCGGAGATGTCCCATGTTGTGTGGCTCTTCCATAACTGCAGGGTCGACATGCCGCGCACCTGGGGCTGAGCCAGCTTGTCAGGTGCATCGTCGATGCGCATTGCGTAACGTTCGAATTCCACAATACGATAATCGCGCTGTCCGGGCGTACCTTCGTAACGAGTACCATTCAGCAACACCAAAAATCTATCGCCATTTGGTAAAGTTTCCTGGATTCCCTGCTGAGCGGCCATCGTTCCGATTTTGCCGTTCTGTTCGGATTGCACAAAAGTTTTGCCTACGCGATTGGTGCCCGGATTGACATTTTCGATAAAATACACGCGGCCTGACTGTTTCGATTCGCGGAACAAACCTGGAGTCGCCGCAGTAACATCATCACGGTTTTCCAGCCTGTTCTTGAACTCATCGGCCTTGCGCAAAGCCCATGGCGACAGCACCAGGCTGAGCAGCGCAATCAATCCGATCAAAGGCAACGCATACCATAAGACCGGGCGTATCCAGCGCGTCAATCCGATACCCGAACAAAACCACACCACCATTTCACTGTCGCGATAACAGCGCGACAGGGTAAGCAGGATGGATATGAACAAACTGATGGAAAGCAGTACCGGCAGATAATTCAGGGCGCTGAAGCCCAGCAAGGCCAGCACGCCATCTACCGCAACTACGCCGCTGACCGCCTCTCCCAGCAGGCGTATCAACTGGCTGACTACGACTATGCCCAGCAATACCGTGAATACCAGCAATCCGCTGCCGGCGAATTCGCTGATCAAAGCGCGCTGAAAAATCCCGGAACGCATCGGCTTTGACTTTGTAGGGTAAGTTTGCGGATAATCGGGCATCGCGACGCGGGTTGTTGTTATTCGAGGGAGTATCACGTGGAATTTAGCATAAAACAAAGCAGTCCGGACAAACAACGCAGCAACTGTGTGGTCGTTGGCGTATATGAAGGCGGAAAATTATCTCCAGCCGCGCAGATACTCGACAAGGCGGCGAAACATGCCATCAGCGACCTGATCGCACACGGTGACATGAGCGGAAAATCTGCAACCACCCTGCTTGTGCATAAACTCCCCGGCATCTCTGCCGAACGGGTGTTACTGGTCGGCCTGGGAAAAGCGGACGAGTTGAACAACAAGGCTACCGTAAGTATCCTGCGCGCAGCATTCAGCGCGTTGAACAACACGCCTGCCAAGGATGCCACGCTGTATTTGATTGATGAGGGTGCTGGAAAAGACGCCGCCACTTCGACAAGTTCAGCACAGGTCTGGACCATCAGACAAGCTGTATTTGCGGCAGCCGAAAGTGTTTATCGCTCCGACGCCTTGAAGAGCAAACCTGCCAAGGCCGCGACACTGAAAAATATCACCTTCGCCACGCTGGACAAACCGGCGTCCGCCTTGAAGACTGCGCTGGAACAGGCTGCAGCAGTAACACATGGCATGTACCTTGCCAAGACCCTGGGAAATCTGCCGGGCAACGTCTGCACCCCGACCTATCTGGCCGCCGCGGCACAGACCCTGGGCAAGGCACACAAATCGATCAAGACTACCGTGCTCGAAGAAAAGGACATGCGGAAACTGGGCATGGGCTCGTTACTCTCCGTCACGCAAGGCAGCGAGCAACCGGCCAAGCTCATCACACTGGAATATCACGGCGCAGACAAGAAACACAAGCCCATCGTGCTGGTTGGCAAGGGTATCACCTTCGACTCCGGCGGCATCTCGCTCAAGCCAGGCGCCGAAATGGACGAGATGAAATATGACATGTGCGGCGCGGCCAGCGTACTCGGCACGATACAGTCCATCGCCGAAATGGGCCTGAAAATAAACGTGGTCGGCGTCATCCCGACCTGCGAGAACCTGCCCAGCGGCAAAGCGATCAAACCCGGCGACATCGTCACCTCGATGTCCGGCCAGACTATTGAAATACTCAACACCGACGCCGAAGGCCGCCTCATCCTGTGCGACGCCCTCACCTACTCGAAGAAATTCAATCCAGACACCGTGATCGATATCGCCACGCTCACCGGCGCGTGCGTCATCGCCCTAGGTCACGTCGCCAGCGGAATGTTCAGCAATGACGACAAGCTTGCCAGGGAGTTGCTGGCGGCTGGCGACCAGTCGCACGACAGGGTATGGCAACTGCCCCTTTGGGAGGACTATCAACCGCTGATTGACAGCAACTTTGCCGACATGCAAAACATCGGCGGGCGGGCGGGCGGCACCATCACCGCCGCCTGCTTTCTGGCGCGTTTCACCAAAGACTACCGCTGGGCGCATCTGGACATCGCCGGAACCGCATGGAAGTCCGGCAAGGAGAAAGGTGCTACCGGGCGCCCTGTGCCTCTGCTGACGCAATACCTGATCAATCGCGTGCAGAAGCCGTGACCAAGGTCGATTTCTACACCGGCTCCACCGACAAGCTGCGCACCGCCTGCCAGTTGAGCCACAAGGCCATGCAAAACGGCGTGCGCACCGCCATCAGCTTGCCCGACGCGGCGACCAGCCAGGCGCTGGACAAATTGCTCTGGCAATATCCCGCCACCGCATTTATTCCCCACTGCTTTGGCGATTCCGCGGACGCGGATCAAATGCCTGTCGTATTGAATCACGGCAGCGATAAATTCCCCCATCACGACCTGTTGATCAGCCTGCATAACGAATGCGTGCCTTTCTTCAGCCGCTTCGAGCGGGTCGTCGAGATTGTCAGCACTGATGCGGAAGACAGCCGTATGGGACGCGAGCGCTTCAAGTTTTACCGTGACCGCGGATATGAATTGCGCCATATTGACCTGACCAGCGCGAAATCCGCGTGACCTCATTAAAACCAGCAGGGAATATTCATTAACTTCGGCGCCCAGATCGCAGTCAGCAGACTCCCGTCACGCCTGACTTTGCTATAATCGCACCCTTGCCCGCAGCACCTACAGCACATCCCAAAAGTAAATCCAAAAGTAAACCATGGAACTCGCAAAAAGTTTTGAGCCGAAAGACATAGAAGCGCGCTGGTATCCCAAGTGGGAAGAGTCCGGTTATTTCAAGGCCGGGCTGGACCCGAACAAATCCGCAGCATTCTGCATCCTGCTGCCGCCACCCAATGTCACCGGCACCCTGCACATGGGGCACGGTTTCAACCAGACCCTGATGGACGCGCTGACCCGCTACCACCGCATGAAGGGCGACAACACCCTGTGGCAACCGGGCACCGATCACGCCGGCATCGCCACGCAGATTGTCGTCGAGCGTCAGCTCGATGCGCAGGGCATCACGCGCCACAGCCTGGGACGAAAGAAATTCATCGAAAAAGTCTGGGAATGGAAGAAGTATTCCGGCGACACCATTACGCGCCAGATGCGCCGCCTCGGCACCTCACCGGACTGGTCGCGAGAGCGCTTTACAATGGACGAAGGCCTGTCGCGCTCGGTGACCGAGACTTTCGTGCGCCTGTACAACGAAGGCCTGATTTATCGCGGCAAGCGTCTGGTGAACTGGGACCCTAAGTTGCACACCGCCGTATCCGACCTCGAAGTGGTGCAGGAAGAAGAAGACGGCTTCATGTGGCACATCCGCTACCCGCTGGTAGAGAAAGACGGCGTGGGCGGACTGACGCATCTGACTGTTGCCACCACCCGCCCCGAGACCATGCTGGGCGACGTGGCGGTGATGGTGCATCCGGAGGACGAGCGCTACAAGCACCTGATCGGCAAGCAAGTGCAACTGCCGCTGTGCGCGCGCAACATCCCCATCATCGATGATGACTATGTGGACAGGGAATTCGGCACGGGTGTGGTCAAGGTCACGCCCGCGCACGACTTCAACGACTATGCGGTGGGACAGCGTCACAATCTTCCAATGATTAGTGTTTTGACGCTTGATGGTTGTATAAAAGAAACCAAGGCTGACGATTGGATTTTTGACCAACAACATTTGGCTCAACGTGAAGACGGAACGATTGTTAGCAAATCAATGCTGCTCCAAAAAGAGTGGGCGATTGGAAATATCCCTGCAAAATATCGCGGCCTCGACCGCTTCGAAGCGCGCAAACAGATCGTCGCCGATTTGGAGTCTGCAGGGTTGCTGGAAAAAACCGAGAAGCACAAACTCAAAGTGCCACGCGGCGACCGCACTCATGTGGTGATCGAACCCATGCTCACCGACCAGTGGTTCGTTGCGATGAGCAAGCCGGGCCCGGAAATAAATGGCAGGCCAGGCAAGAGCATCACCGAACAGGCACTGGAATGCGTCGCATCCGGCGAGATCAAGTTCCACCCCGAGAACTGGGTCAACACCTACAACCAGTGGCTGAACAACATCCAGGACTGGTGCATCTCTCGCCAGTTGTGGTGGGGACACCAGATACCGGCGTGGTACGGCGATGACGGAAAAGTCTATGTCGCGCACGATGAGGCCGAAGCGAAACAACTTGCCGTCAGGGATGGTTACACCGGCAACCTGAAGCGCGACGATGACGTGCTCGACACCTGGTTCTCCTCCGCGCTGTGGCCGTTCTCCACGCTGGACTGGACGCCGGAGTATCCCGCCAAGTCCAACCCCGCTCTGGACATGTACCTGCCTTCCTCGGTGCTGGTCACCGGTTTCGACATCATCTTTTTCTGGGTGGCGCGCATGGTGATGATGACCAGGCACATCACCGGAAAAATTCCATTCAGGGATGTGTATGTGCACGGCCTGATACGCGATGCCGAAGGGCAGAAGATGTCCAAGTCCAAGGGCAACGTGCTCGACCCCATCGACCTCATTGATGGCATCGGCATCGAAGAGCTGGTGAAAAAGCGCACCACCGGGTTGATGAACCCGAAGGATGCAGAGAAAATCGAAAAGCGCACGCGCAAGGAATTCCCCAATGGTATCCCGGCGTTCGGCACCGATGCGCTGCGCTTCACCTTTGCTTCGCTCGCCTCGCCGGGACGCGACATCAAGTTCGACATGCAACGCTGCGAAGGCTATCGCAATTTCTGCAACAAGCTGTGGAATGCCACGCGCTTCGTGCTGATGAATTGCGACGGCAAGGATGTAGGACTCGATGAATCGCTGCCTGTGGAATTTTCGGCGGCAGATCGTTGGATGGCCAGCGTTTTGCAACAGGCCGAAACGGAGATGGCGGCGCATTTCGCCGACTACCGTTTCGACTTGGCGGCGCGCACCGTGTATGAGCTGGTGTGGAACAGCTATTGCGACTGGTATGTGGAACTGGCCAAAGTGCAAATTGCCACCGGCGATGAAGCGCAGCAACGTGCAACGCGCCGCACGCTGGTGCGCGTGCTGGAAACCATGCTGCGCCTGGCACACCCGATTATCCCGTTCATCACCGAAGAGTTGTGGCAATCGGTCGCGCCGCTGGCTGGAAAACAGGGAGGCAGCATCATGCTGCAACCCTATCCAATGCCGCAACCTGAAAAGATCGACAGGACCGCCGAAGCATGGGTTGAGGAACTCAAGTCCATAATTGAAGCCTTGCGACGCCTGCGTAGCGAAATGAATATTTCACCCGGCAAGCGCGTCAATATTTCCATGTGGGTTGGTACGCAAAACCCAGACAGGTTTAGAGAAATGCACCCCTACATCAAAGCTCTCGCGAAATCGGATAACATCGAGCAGAAAGAAGAAACAAAAGGAGCGCTCGTTACAGGCTCTCTTCCTGTCAACGCACCCGCGCCAGTCATATCCATCGGGAATGTCCAACTGATGCTGAATGTAGAAATTGACGTGGCAACCGAACGCGAACGTCTGGACAAGGAGATCGCCCGTTTACAAAACGAGATCGCCAAGACACAAGGCAAATTATCCAACACCAGCTTCGTAGATCGTGCTCCGGCTGCGGTGGTGGAACAGGAACGCAAACGCATGGGAGAGTTCGTTGTGACGCTGGCACAAATGGAAACTCAACGCAGCAGACTGGGATAGTGAAAATCAGCGACGGCGCAAATAGAATACAAATTCCCCATCCAGCGCCGTCGAAGATAACAACAAGTTGCCGGTCTGGCGGCAAAACTCCTCGAAGTCGTTAGGCGCGCCTTTATCGGTCGCGGTTATCCTGAGTACCTGCCCGCTGGACATTTGCGACAGGGATTTTTTGGCGCGCAATATCGGCAAGGGACAACTCAGATTGCGCGCATCCAGCTCCACATCGGAATCCATCACGCCACCAGCGGCAATCCGGCGTTAGACCACGCAATAATACCGCCCTGTAGGTTGTACACCTCGGCAAATCCATTGGCGGCGGCAAAAGCGGCAGCTTGTGCCGAACGCCCGCCCATCTGGCAATAGAAGACGGTCGCGGTATTTTTGTCCATCTCATTCAAG
>JAJZEQ010000008.1 GCA_021851345.1 Pseudomonadota bacterium | reverse complement strand
AGGACATCAAGGCGGGGGACATGCCGGCCAAGACCGTTCATGCCGGCCAGTGCGCGCGCATCATGACCGGCGCGCCGCTCCCGGCAGGGGCGGATGCGGTGATCCGCGTTGAAGATACGCAACAGGTATCGGCGGAAGCCCTCCCTCCTAACTCCCTCCCGCAGGCGGGCGAGAGGGATGCGGTCTCGCTACGCGAGCCAATGTTTGATGCGGTGCAAATCAATGTCGCGGTGAAATCCGGCAACGATATACGCCTGCAAGGGGAAGCCATGCGCAACGGCGATGCCGTGCTGACCGCCGGCACGGAAATCACACCGGGCATAAGCGGCATCCTGGCGACAGTGAAAAGCGCACAGGTGCGGGTGCATCGCCGCCCGCGCGTGGCGATCCTGTCCACAGGCAATGAGCTGGAGGGCATGGACGATCCGGTTGATCCGGACAAGATACCCAACTCCAACAGCTATGCGCTGATGGCGCAGGTTCAGGCGCTGGGTATGGAGCCTGACTTGCTTGGCATAGCCCGTGATGATCCGGCCGAACTGGCGGAATATCTGCGGCGCGGCCTGAAATTCGATGTGCTGCTGGTCTCGGGCGGCACCTCGGTAGGCGTGCATGATTACGTCCGCCCTATTCTCGAATCGCTGGGTGTGCAAATGAAATTCTGGCGCGTGGCGATGAAGCCGGGACATCCGGTGGCGTTCGGTGTGTTGCCGGGAAATGCTGGCGGTAATTCAAAAGATGCTTTCATCTTCGGGCTGCCGGGAAATCCGGTCTCCAGCATGGTCTGCTTCGAGCAGTTTGTCGCGCCGGCGTTGCGCCGCATGACGGGGCATGGCCGTATTTATAGGCGTAGTATATCTGCGCGTCTGGCGCATAAGCTGGGGCACCAGCCGGGGCGAACCGAGTTCGTCAGGGTGACGCTGGCAAGAGATGCGGGCGGTTACGTCGCAACGTCCACCGGCGCGCAAGGCAGCGGGATGTTGTTGTCCATGGCGAGAGCGGACGGTTTGCTGGTTGTGCCGTCTGATAGCGCGGGACTGGCTGAGGGCAGCATGGTGACAGTGCAGTTGCTGGACGGCACGGTATTTCAGGAAGATGCCGGTTTCAAGGAATAATTATGAGTGTTGCACGTATCGGTATCTTGACGGTCTCGGACCGCGCCAGCCGCGGCGAGTATGAAGACAAGGGCGGGCCCGCGATCAACGCATGGTTCAAACGCGTGCTGACCAGCCCATGGGAAGCGGTTGCCAGGGTGATACCGGATGAACAGCCGCAGATCGAAGCGGCTTTGCGCGAGTTGAGCGATGTCGAAGGCTGCTCGCTGATCGTCACCACCGGCGGCACCGGTCCGGCACTGCGCGACGTCACGCCGGAAGCCACCGCGGCGGTATGCAGCAAGATGCTGCCCGGCTTTGGCGAACTGATGCGTTCCGCCTCGCTGAAATTCGTGCTCACCGCGATACTTTCGCGGCAGACCGCAGGGATACGCGGCAACAGCCTGATCGTCAATCTGCCCGGCAAACCTTCCGCGATAGACGATTGCCTGAATGCGGTTTTTCCCGCCATTCCTTACTGCATCGATTTGATCGAGGGCGCGTACCTGGAATCCGATCCGGGACAGTGCAAGGTTTTTCGTCCCGCGCATGCCAAGCCGAAGTAACCGGGATCCTGGACATTCCGGGTTTCATGTCGTCCCGTGAGTTGGCAAGCCGGTTGATGTATCCTTGACGATAACGCGCAAACCGATCCGGAGTCCGGTTGCGCGAAATTACTGTAGCGTGTACAAAGCGGCTGTCTGAGCCCATCAACAACCGGTGTGTGCCTCCGGCTGGAAAGGCAGGGAATTGCTCCCTGGGTTTATGTCAAGTGAAGGGCTGGTCATGGAAGAACGGAAAGTCTCATACTTTGGCCGCATTGTTTTTATTGCGGCTGAGGTTTTTCTCATCAGTTTCCTGGATTACTCGATAGCGAATGCCCTTCCCGTCGAAATGGCGCGTTACATTTCACTGGATGTGTTGTATTGCCTGCCTATCATACAAACGGCGCGGCTGACCGCGCTCCATGCCATGCGCCGCTACGACACGCAAACCTCCACATTCGTCGGGGTGGCAATCGCGCTTGCCTGGAGCGCCACCGAGGTGCTTGTCAGCTGGCCGTATTTCCCGATGTCTGCGTTCGCGTTGAACACCTTTACCCGCAGCGTGGTATTCACGGTGATCGGCCGGGTGCTGGTCAAATTGTGGAGGGAAAGGAAGTATGCATACCTTGATAACTTGACCGGGTTGGCGAATCGCCTGGATCTTCTGGAAAAACTGGAAACCGAACAGGGCCGCAGCGAACGCACCGGCAGGCCATACAGCTTGCTGTTGATTGATATTGACCGGTTCAAAAAGCTGAATGACGATTTCGGCCATCATGTCGGCGATCAGGCGCTCAAGGCCATGGCCGGCATATTAAAAGCAAGTTCCAGGCAAGTTGACGTGCCGGCACGCCTGGGCGGGGACGAGTTTGTGCTATTGCTGCCCGAAACGGACAAGCTTTCCTGCGATACTCTGGTCAAGCGGATGGAGGCGTCCGCGCAGCAGGCCTTCGCGGAACATTCCTGGCCGATATCGTTGTCGATAGGCATGACCACCAATATAGGCAAAAATATAGATGCGGAGACGGTGATCCGATTGGCAGACGAGAACATGTACCAAGCCAAAAAATTAAAGCAGCAGATGATGCAGGGCGATAGCGGCCGGTGACTCTTTGTATTCTGATAAAAAGCCCGCTTTCTGCACCCCGGCGCGCCCTGCTCGAAACTGTGACATGGGCCTCATGCTGAAATCCAGGCAAGAAATGCCGGCTTTCTTTGCGGAGACAAAAAACAGGATGCGTGTCACTACCCGGGCTTCGGCGAGAATACTCATGTTTGTTTTCCTGCTGGTTGCGGGACAAGCCGTGCACGCCGAAGAGAAAATGAGCATCGCTGCTGCGGCCGATCTCAAATTCGCCATCGATGAGATCGTTCTGTTGTTCAGGAGCGCGCATCCCGCGGCGCAAATTGAAACAACCTATGGCTCGTCCGGTCAATTCAGCACGCAAATCCGCCAAGGCGCACCCTATGATGTGTTTTTCTCAGCCGACATCGATTACCCGCGCGCGCTGAAGGCCGAAGGCTACAGCGCATCCGAGGTCCGGACCTACGGGGTTGGACGCATTGTGCTGTGGGGCCTGTCGCGCAATACCGGCACCATGACTTTGCGTGATCTTGCCGACCCCGGTATCCGGAAAATTGCCATAGCGAACCCGCTTCATGCGCCCTATGGCAAGCGCGCCGAGCAGGCGCTCAGGGCCGCCGGCGTATGGGAAATGGTGCGGCCCAGGCTGGTGTACGGCGAAAACATCGCGCAGGCTGCGCAATATGTCCGGAGCGGCAACGCGCAAGTCGGCATCATCGCGCTGTCGCTGGCGCTCAGCCCGGAACTGGCAAGCCATGGAAGCTATGCCCTGATCCCGGAAACCTTGT
>JAJZEQ010000282.1 GCA_021851345.1 Pseudomonadota bacterium | reverse complement strand
ATGTGTTTTTTGTCATTCAGCAGCAGAATCAGGAATACCAGGGCGGCAGGCAACAGCGTCACGGCGATCACCTGAACGAACAGCGTGATCAATACCAGCGGCGCTCCCGGGATCAGCACCACCAGACCCGCAGTGACGAGGGTAAAGAAGTAGCTGGCATAGAACCAGGGCGCCTCCTTGATTTTTGTGTTCAGGGTATGCGCCCAACCGAAGATTTCGCCAAAGGCCCATGAACTTGCCAGCGAGATGCAGATTGCGCCCAGCAAACCGGCGTCAAACAGGCCTATGGCCATGAACGCTCCGACATAGTGATTGGTATGCATCAGCTGCGTGGCAGCCTGGGATGCGTCGTCGATACTGACGCCTTTCAAAACGGTACCGGTGACAATGACGATGAAGATTGCAACCACGACCGTCAATACCGCGCCCAGCAAAGTATCGAATTTCCCCCAGGGTATATCCTTCTCCTGCATCCCTTTGTCAACCACGGCACTTTGCTGGAAGAACAGCATCCAGGGCGCGATGGTGGTACCGATGTTGGCCATCAGGTAGAAGAACAGTTCGCCGTTGAAGCCGCCCGGAAAGTTCGGAATCAGGCCGTCCTTGAGTATCTCTGAAACCGACGGGTTGACCATGAATGCGCCGGGAATGTATATGAGGTTCAGGGCACAAAACAGCATTGCTATTTTTTCCCAGGTCCAGTAACGGCCGTTCACCACGATCATGCCCATCAGGGCCACAACGCCGGTGACCGTCACCCAGGCGGGCACGCCAAAGATGTGCAGAGCCGAAGTCATGCCGACGAACTCGGTGACCAGCGTCAACCAGTCCAGAATCATCAGGTCGATCAGCGAAAACCAGCCCCAGAACGCGCCGAAACCGTCGAAGATCGCTTCGGCATGGCCGCGCTTGGTGACCACACCCAGGCGCACGGTCATTTCCTGCACATAGTAGGCAACCGGGATCAGGATCAGCAGGAACCAGATCAGGTTGTAGCCGTACTTGGCACCGGTGGCAGCGTAAGTGGTAATTCCCCCGGCATCATTGTCGGCTATCATGACCACCAGACCGGGACCCGCGATGACGAGATACAACTGGACCGCTTTCGAATACTTTCGAAATATGTAATAGAGCTTGGAAAGTATGTTCATCTTTATACCGGCAGGTTGGAGTCGGCTATTATCCTTGGATAACACGATTCATGGTGATTAGGGACAGGGATGTTTTGCATAATCTGTTAAAAAAATTTCAGGGATGCGGCATGCATACACGCCGCAACTAAGCCCGGGCATGGCCAACCCCGGCATGATAACCCGCCTGGACGGCCCTCCTCCTGTCAATATCGACGAACACGGAGAACATCCTGCAGCTGAATAACCACCCCCGCGACGACATGGATGTCCCGTCAGTAGCTTGTCCGGATGAATGGCCCATCCCCACATTAAATTCCCAATACCCAGGTCAAAGTCTGCGGCCAGATAGATTGCCTGGCTGCTCAGGGGTTGGCGCGGGTCATGACGCCATAACTCAACTCGGGTGTGGGACGAAATTGATGGTACGTCGGATATTGTCCAGCCAGCACATAATTGGTATGCAGATCAAGGCCCGGCTTGCCCACTTCGGCGAAGTCGTCAAGATAGACCTGTATTTCCTCCGGCGCCGCGCTTGCATCCGCAGCCCAATAGCCAGTCAGGAAAAATATTCCCGCCATGGCAGTGGCAGGGCGGCAAAAAATGCCGTATTTATGTGTTTTGATGCTTGTATTCATTTTGGCAACTCAAAATTCCCGGGGCGGGTCGCCAGTACTTATTCCGGGATATTTGCAAAAGCGGATTATTACCGGATTCGAATTGCTTGTGTATGAACTTTAGTTGCTTATTCGATGCTTGCCTGTTTCCTTGCCTCATCGGCAAACAGCGGATACAGCATCGGCAGTAACAATAGCGTAAACAATGTTCCGCTCACGATACCCCCGACTATGACCACTGCGAATGGGCGTTGCGTTTCCGAACCGATGCCATGCGAAAGCGCAGCGGGCATCAGACCGATACCGGCCATCAGCGCGGTCATCAGGATCGGGCGCAGGCGCGCTGTCGCTCCCTGCATCACGCTTTCCCGCAAGCTTTTCCCCTTGCGCATGATTTCCATGAACTGCTCGACCATGATCACGCCGTTCTGCACCGAGATGCCGGCCACGGCGATAAATCCCACCGCGGCAGACACTGACAGGTGCAACCCGGCCCAGCCCAGCCCGGCGATGCCGCCGACCAGCGTGAATGGCACCATCAGGATCACCAGCAGCGCCTTGCGCATCGAGCCAAACGCCCAGAACAGCAGCACAAAGATCATCAGAATCGATAACGGCACAATCACCTTGAGCCGCTTGACGGCGCGTTGCTGGTTCTCGAACTGCCCGCCCCAGGTAATGCTGTACCCCGGCGGCAATTTGACCTGCGCATTGACCCTGGTCATCGCCTCGGCGACGAAACTGCCCTGGTCGCGACCGAGCAGGTTGGCTTTGACGGCGACCATGCGGCTGCCCGCCTCCCGGCCGATCCGCGCCGCGCCTTGCCGGACTTCGATGTTTGCAATAGCGCCCAGAGGCAGAGTACCGGCACCGCCCGGCAAGGTGACGGGAAGATTGCCGACATCGTCCACCGCATCCCGGTAAGGTTCGGCGATGCGCAGCGTGACATCGAAAATACGGTCCCCTTCATAGAACGAATTTACCGCGTTGCCGGCCAGCGCGGTCTGGATGGTCGCATTCACGTCGTTGATGTTGATCCCGTAGCGCGCCATACGACTGCGATCCAGCTTGATGTTCAATTCGGCCTGTCCACCCACCTTGATGGCCGCCACGTCGGCTGCGCCGGGTATCCCGGCCAGAATATCGGCGACTTGCTGTGCCTTGTCTTCCAGGATTTCCAGGTCAGAGCCGAACACCTTCACCGCGATTTCGCCCTTCACGCCGGACAGCGCCTCTTCCACGTTGTCTTCTATCACCTGGGAGAAATTGGTCGGAACACCCGGAATCTCATGTATCTTGCGCGTCATGTCGGTAATCAGGGCTTCCTTGTCGGCGAAGCGCCAGGTTTTGTGCGGCTTGAGATCGGCCATGATCTCCATGCTGTTCGGGCCCTTTGGATCGGTTCCATCATCCGGCCTGCCAACCTGGGTCACCACATTACCCACCTCCGGATAAGAACGAAGAATCGCCCGCACCTGGCGTTCTATTTCCTTGGTCTTGTCCAGCGCAGTTGCCGGCGGCAGGCTGATGCTGAGCCAGATATTGCCCTCGTCCAGCTTGGGCAGGAATTCGCTGCCCAGCAATGGCACAAGCAGCAGGGTTATAGCCAACAGGCCGACTGCAGCAGCGATGATGCGCTTGCGGCGGGTTTCCGCCCACAGCAAAAGATTGCCGTAGCGCTCCTGCAAGCGCTGCATCCAGCTGCTGTGCTGTTCCGCCAGATCCCTGTTCTTCACCGCATAACTGAGCAAGGCAGGCAACAGAGT
>JAJZEQ010000330.1 GCA_021851345.1 Pseudomonadota bacterium | reverse complement strand
GCCACCTTGGGATTGTCGGTGATGATGATCTGCTGCAACAATGGAAAGGCGCAATCTTCAAGTTCCATCATCACGCCGCGCAATATTTGCTGCGCCTGTGGCAAATCCAGCAATTGCAGGATGACAGGTTGCTCGCGCCCAAGCATGTCGCCGTTGGCGATGCGGAACAGTGTGGCGTAGCCGATCTGTCCTGCTGCGCCGGTGATGGTGATGCGGATTGGAGCCTTCATGGTTTACTCCCGGGAAATTAAAAGATATTTAATGCCAACATGATAATCATTCCACCGCTTTTTTGTTGGGTAAATTGGTGTAGGATTACGCCTGTCTGTTTTATGCCGATCAGTAATGAACAAGCAACGTCCCAAGCACCTCACGCTGCATCTGATAAAACTTCCGCTGCCCGGTATCGTTTCGATTCTTCATCGCGTCAGTGGCTTGATGTTGTTCTGCGCGCTTCCATTGCTGCTGCTGATGCTGCAATACAGCCTGAAATCCATCGAAACTTACACGCAACTGGCCGAAATCCTGGGTAATCCGTATATCAAGATCATGTTGATCGGACTGCTCTGGGCGTTCCTGCATCATTTCTGCGCCGGGCTGCGCTATTTGGCGGTCGATCTGCACCTGGTGCGCAATCTTGCACAGGCACGCGGCAGCAGCAAGGTGGTGATCGTGGTCAGCCTGGCGTTGACAATATTCCTGGGAGTGAAGCTATGGTGAATCGCGTTGTTGTCGGCGCGCACTACGGCCTGCGCGACTGGTTGATGCAGCGCATTACGGCGGTGCTGATGGCGCTGTATTGCATCGCTATGGCTGGTTATCTGCTGATGCAACCCTATCGGGGATATGACGTCTGGACCGAACTGTTCTCCAGCCAGACCGTGCGCACATTCAGCTTGCTGTTTTTGCTGAGCCTGTTCTATCACGCGTGGGTCGGAATACGCGACGTTGTGATGGATTACGTCAAACCCGCCAGCGCGCGCCTGGTCATTCATGTGCTGGTGATACTGGCGCTGCTGCTTTATACGATCTGGTCGGTGCAAATTCTGTGGGGAATGTAATGAAAATTTGTTTGTCGGGCGAATCGCGGCGTCGCGTACTCGCTCATTCCTCGCCTATCATGTTTGATATGTCTTTGTCATTCGCTGCGCGGCTCCTTGCGCTGCATCCCGAAAAACAAATTTCAAAAGGTTCGATTAACAATGGCAATCGCTAAAAGGACATTCGACGTGGTGGTGGTCGGCGCGGGCGGTTCCGGAATGCGCGCTGCGCTGCAGCTGGCGCATGCGGGCCTGAAAGTTGCGGTGCTGTCCAAGGTGTTCCCGACCCGTTCCCACACCGTGGCGGCACAGGGTGGCATCGCCGCCTCGCTGGGGAATATCAAGGAAGACAACTGGCACTGGCATATGTACGACACGGTGAAAGGCTCGGATTATCTTGGTGACCAGGATGCCATCGAGTTCATGTGCCGCGCCGCACCGGAGGTGGTGTACGAGCTGGAACATTTCGGCATGCCGTTCGACCGCACCGACAGCGGCAAGATATATCAGCGTCCGTTCGGCGGCCACATGCAGGAATATGGCAAGACGCCGGTGGATCGCGCGTGCGCGGCGGCCGACCGCACCGGTCATGCATTGCTGCACACGCTGTACCAGCAGAACGTGAAAGCCAATACGCATTTCTTCACCGAATGGATGGCTCTGGATCTGATCCGCGATCAGGATGGCGATGTGCTGGGTGTGACCGCACTGGAGATCGAAACCGGCGAGACAATGATCTTTCAGGCGCGCGCAACCCTGTTCGCCACCGGCGGTGCCGGGCGCATCTTTCAGTCCAGCACCAATGCCTTCATCAATACCGGCGACGGTCTGGGCATGGCGGCGCGCGCCGGGATTCCGCTGGAAGACATGGAGTTCTTCCAGTTTCATCCCACCGGCGTGTATGGCGCGGGGGTGCTGATCACCGAAGGGGTGCGCGGCGAGGGCGGTTACCTGGTCAACAAGGATGGCGAGCGCTTCATGCCGAAATACGCGCCGAACGCGAAAGACCTGGCCAGCCGCGATGTGGTGGCGCGCGCGATGACGATTGAGATCAACGAGGGGCGCGGTTGCGGGCCGCATGGCGACCACATCATGCTCAAGCTGGATCATCTCGGTGATGATGTGATCAGGCAGCGGCTGCCCGGGATACGCGAAATTTCGCTGAAATTCGCCCATGTCGATCCGGCCAAGGCCCCGATCCCGGTCGTGCCCACCGCGCATTACATGATGGGCGGTATTCCCACCAATTACCACGGCCAGGTCGTCGCACCCTACAAGACAGGGCCGGATGAAGTGGTTCATGGCCTGTATGCGGTGGGCGAATGCGCTTGTGTTTCGGTGCATGGCGCAAACCGCCTGGGCTGCAACTCGCTGCTCGACCTGATTGTGTTCGGCCGTGAAGCGGGCCGGCAGATCATTGAGGACATCAAGAACAACCCCCATACCAAACCCCTACCTGCCGATGCAGCCGAGCGTCCGCTGGCGCGCCTGGCCAGGCTGGAAAATCAGCAGAACGGCGAGAGCGTGTCCGAAGTCGGCGATGCGATGCGCAAGACCATGCAGAAGCATTGCGGAGTGTTCCGCTTTCCGGGCCTGCTGGCGGAAGGCGTTGAGCAGATCAAGCAGGTCGCCGAGCGTGTCGCGCACACCGGGATACGGGATAAAAGCCGGGTGTTCAATACCGCGCGCATCGAGGCGCTGGAACTGGACAACCTGATCGAGGTGGCCCAGGCGACCATGATCTCGGCGGCTGCGCGCAAGGAAAGCCGCGGCGCCCATGCGCGCGACGACTTCCAGCAGCGCGACGATGTGAATTGGCTCAAGCACAGCCTGTATTTTCGGGAAGGCAACCGGCTGGATTACAAGCCGGTAAGGTTGAAACCGCTTACCGTGGAATCGTTTCCGCTCAAGGCGAGGGTTTATTGAGCCGGTAGTTCGTGACACGTAGCGGGTAGCCTATTCAGCCGCCAACTACCCGTTACCAGCTATCCGTACTGGCTAAGGAGCATTCATGAAGTTTCGTATTTACCGCTACAACCCTGATGTCGATGCCGCACCGTACATGCAGGACTATGAACTGGACATCAGGCTCGGCGACAGCACCCAGGGGAAGATGCTGCTTGACGCGCTGTTGCTGATCAAGCAACAGGACGACAGCCTGTCATTGCGCAAGTCATGCCGCGAGGGTGTGTGCGGTTCGGACGCGATGAATATCAACGGACGCAACGGCCTGGCGTGCATCACGCCGCTGTCTTCACTGAAGGAGCCTGTGGAACTGCGGCCGTTGCCGGGTTTGCCGGTGATACGCGACCTGATCGTGGACATGACGCAGTTTTTCAAGCAATACCATTCCGTCAAGCCCTACCTGATCAACAACGAACCCCCGCCGGAAACCGAGCGCCTGCAATCGCCCGCGCAGCGCGCGCATCTGAACGGTTTGTATGAATGCATTCTGTGCGGTTGCTGCACGACGGCATGCCCGTCATTCTGGTGGAACCCGGACAAATTCGTCGGCCCGGCCGGCCTGCTGCAGGCTTATCGTTTTATCGCCGACACGCGCGATCAGGCAACCAGCGAGCGTCTTGATGATCTTGAAGACCCTTACCGGTTGTTCCGCTGCCACACCATCATGAATTGTGTGGATGTGTGCCCGAAGGAATTGAATCCGACCGAAGCCATCGGCAACATCAAGGATCTGATGGTCAGGCGCATGGTGTGAATGTCGTCCCGAAAAATCTTGAGAGAGTGCGCTGGCGCTGCCGCCGCGGGTTGCTGGAGCTGGACATCGTGTTGGGACGTTTTATAGATAAGCATTACGCGCAGCTCAATGAAAAGGAGGCGCGGGCATTCGAGGAATTGCTGGATATGCCTGACAACCCGCTCTGGGATATGATTGCGGGAAGAGCGGATCGAGGGATACAGGAAGCAGCGCAGGAAGCCCACAAGGCGCTGCTGGAAAAGATCAGGGCAGTCTAATATGCCACACAACCTTTAGGAGTCTTCAAGAATGGAAAAGAACCGTATCGCAACCCTTACCATGGATGACGGGCGCAGTGTCGAACTGCCGATCATGTCCGGCACACTCGGGCCGGATGTGATCGATATACATAACCTCGGCAAACTGGGCATATTCACATACGATCCGGCATTCTTCTCGACCGCCAGTTGCACATCGGAAATCACCTTCATCGACGGTGATGCCGGCCTGCTTTATTACCGCGGCTATCCCATCGAGCAGCTGGCCGGGCAATCCGATTTCCTCGAGGTGTGTTATCTGCTGCTGAACGGAGAATTGCCCGATGCCAGACAGAAGGCTGAATTCAACCGCAAGGTGACATCCCACACGATGGTGCACGACCAGATAACGCGATTTTTCTCCGGCTTCCGCCGCGACGCGCATCCGATGGCGGTGATGGTCGGCGTGGTGGGCGCGCTGTCGGCCTTTTACCACGACTCGCTGGACATCAATAATCCCGAACACCGGGATATTTCCGCGTTGCGTATGCTGGCGAAAGTGCCGACCATTGCGGCGATGGCGCACAAGTACCACACCGGGGCCCCGTTCATGTTTCCGAAGAACAAATTCGGCTACGCGGAAAATCTGATGTACATGATGTTCGCCACACCGGCTGAAGAATACATACCCAATCCGGTGCTGGTTCGCGCGCTGGATCGCATCCTGATCCTGCACGCCGACCATGAACAGAACGCATCCACCTCCACGGTGCGGCTGGCCGGATCCAGCGGCGCCAATCCATTCGCCTGCATATCTTCCGGCATTGCCGCGCTGTGGGGCCCCGCACACGGGGGCGCCAACGAAGCCGCTCTGAATATGCTGATGGAGATCGGCGACGTGTCGCGGGTGAAGGAGTATGTGCAGGGCGTGAAGGACAAGAAATACCGATTGATGGGTTTTGGCCACCGCGTCTACAAGAACATGGATCCGCGCGCTGCCGTGATGCGCCAGACCTGTTACGAAGTGCTGGCCGAGCTCAAGCTGGAAAACAACAAGCTGTTCGAGCTGGCGATGGAACTGGAGCGCACCGCGTTGAGCGACCCGTATTTCATCGATCACAAGCTGTATCCGAATGTGGATTTTTATTCCGGCATCGTGCTGAGCGCGCTGGGCATCCCGACCAATATGTTCACGGTGATCTTTGCCGTGGCGCGCACCATAGGCTGGATATCGCAATGGAACGAGATGATCGCCTCCGGCGACCACAAGATCGGCCGTCCGCGCCAGCTGTATCGCGGTGCGGTGAAGCGCGATTATGTTCCGGAGAAAAAACGTTGAACAACCCCGTCAATTTCATGCAGTTGATGAAGGACAGTTCGCTGCTGTTCGGCACCAACGCGTCCTTCGTGGAGGAATTGTACGAGCAATACCTGCTTGACCCGAGTGCAGTGTCAGGCGAATGGCGCGCTTATTTCGATGCGTTGCCGCTATTGGAAAATGGCGCACACGACGTATCGCACAGCCCCATCCAGCGCGCTTTTGCGGCCTTGCCGAAATCGGCTGGCAGCAGTTCGGTGGCTACCGATGTCGAGTTGGAACGCAAGCAGGTTTTCGTGTTGCAGCTCATCAACGCGCACCGCTTCCTGGGCGTGCGTGTCGCCAATCTTGACCCGCTGAATCGCCATGCCAAGCCGGTGGTTCCCGAACTCGATCCGGCACATTACGGTTTGGGTGAAGCCGACATGGAGAGCACCTTCGAAACCGGCTCCTTGGTTGGCAGTGCGCGCATGACCTTGCGCGAGATACTCCAGCTGTTGCGCCAGACTTACTGCGGCAGCATAGGCGCGGAATACATGTATATCAGCGATGTGGCGCAGAAGCGCTGGATACAGACTCGCCTGGAAAGCGTGCGCGGATCGGCCGGCTACGATGCCGCGAAGCGCCGCCGTACCCTGGAGCTGCTCACCGCCGCCGAGACACTAGAGCGCTACCTGCACACCAAATTCGTCGGGCAGAAACGTTTTTCGCTGGAAGGCGGTGAGACGACGATCCCGTTGCTCGAACATCTGCTGCAGCGCGCCGGCGCACAGGGCATACAGGAAACCGTGATCGGAATGGCGCATCGCGGCCGGCTGAACGTGCTGGTCAACATACTCGGCAAGCAGCCCTCGATGCTGTTCGCCGAATTCGAGGGGATCCATTCTGAACATCTGACTTCCGGCGACGTCAAGTACCACCAGGGATTTTCCGCCGACATCGCCACGCCGGGCGGCGACCTGCATATCGCGCTGGCCTTCAATCCCTCGCACCTGGAGATCGTCAACCCGGTGGTGGAGGGGTCGGTGCGCGCGCGCCAGCACCGCCTCAAGGATTTCGAGGGATCCAAAGTGATCCCGATTCTGCTGCACGGCGATGCGGCATTTGCCGGGCAGGGCGTGGTGATGGAAACGCTGGCGATGTCGCAAACACGCGGCTACCGCACCGGCGGCACGGTGCACATCATCACCAATAACCAGATCGGCTTCACCGCATCGGACATACGCGACGTGCGTTCCAGCACTTATTGCAGCGACGTGGCGAAAATGATCGACGCGCCGATCTTTCATGTGAATGCGGACGATCCCGATGCGGTATTGCTGATCACCGAGATCGCGCTGGATTACCGCATGCAATTCCAAAAGGATGTCGTGATCGATCTGGTGTGCTTCCGCAAGCTGGGGCACAACGAGCAGGATGAGCCGCTGGTCACCCAACCGTTCATGTATCGCTTCATCCGCCAGCATCCCGGCACGCGCGCGCTTTATGCACAACGCCTGGAGCAGCAGGGGGTGATCCAGGCCGGAGAAGCGGACGCGATGATTGCTGTTTACCACCGGGCGATGGACGAGGGACGCAACTCCATCCGGCCCACACTGGAAAAAGGCAGCGGCAAAACCACTATTGACTGGTCACCGTTCAAACGTGATGTGCAATGGGATACCGCGGTGAAGACCGCCGTGCCGCTGGAACGTTTGCAGCAACTGGCGATACCATTGACCACCGTCCCGGAAAACTTTGTTCTTCATTCGCGCGTGCAGAAGATCGTCGATGATCGCACCGCGATGGCGCGCGGCGAACTGCCGCTGGACTGGGGCATGGCGGAAAACCTCGCGTACGCGACGCTGCTCAGTGAAGGCTATCCGGTGCGGCTCAGCGGGCAGGACAGCCGGCGCGGCACGTTCTTTCACCGCCACGCCACCTGGCATAACCAGAACCGGAAAGAGTGGAACGAAGGGTCCTATTCACCGCTGCAGCATTTATCCCCTGATCAGGCCGATTTCGTCGTGATCGATTCGCTGCTGTCCGAAGAAGCAGTGCTTGGTTTCGAATACGGTTATGCGACTGCCGAGCCGAATTCATTGGTGCTGTGGGAAGCCCAGTTCGGCGATTTCGCCAACGGGGCGCAAGTGGTGATCGACCAGTTCATCGCCTCCGGCGAGGTGAAATGGGGAAGGTTGTGCGGACTGGTGATGCTGTTGCCGCACGGCTATGAGGGGCAGGGCCCGGAGCATTCCTCGGGACGCATCGAGCGCTATTTGCAATTGTGCGCCGACTACAACATACAGGTGTGCGTTCCATCGAGTGCCGCGCAGATATTCCATCTGCTGCGCCGCCAGATGTTGCGCCCGATGCGCAAACCGCTGATCGTGTTCACGCCCAAGAGTATGTTGCGCAGCAAGGATGCGGCCTCGCCGCTCAACGATTTGACGCAGGGCCGCTTCCAGCCGGTAATCGCCGAGGTCGATACGCTGGACAACCAAAAAGTGCGCCGCATCATCGCGTGCTGCGGCAAGGTTTATTACGATCTGCTTTCGGCACGCCGCACCAGGGGCATTGCGGATATGGCGATCATACGCATCGAACAGCTTTATCCATTCCCGCACGATGACTTTGCCGCGCAGATCGCCGCGTATCCGAATGCGACCGAGGTGGTATGGTGCCAGGAAGAACCCGGCAACCAGGGTGCGTGGCACCGCATCCAGCATTATCTGCTGCGTCATTTGCGCAAGGGAATGCACCTCGACTACGCGCTGCGGCCCTCGTCCGCAGCACCCGCCGCCGGTTATCTGGCGGTGCACCAGGAACAACAGAAAGCGGTGATCGAGGCGGCGTTCCGTGACGATCTCGACAACAAACCTAAACCGGGGACACCACACCATGAGTAACATTAAAAGTAATTTGGTTGAAGTCAAAGTGCCGCAATTGTCAGAATCCGTGTCCGAGGCGACGCTGCTGACCTGGCACAAGCGTGTTGGCGATGCAGTTATGGAAGGCGAAAACCTGATCGATGTCGAGACCGACAAGGTGGTGCTGGAATTGCCCGCTTCCAAAAGCGGTGTGCTGGTCAAGATCATCAAGGGCGATGGCGAGAAGGTGGGCAGCGAAGAGTTGATCGCGCAGATCGACACCGCTGCAGCGGCCGCCAAGCCGGTTGCCGCCCCGGCGCACGCGGCTGCTTCCGCCGTGCCGCCCTCGGTGCGCAAACTGGCGCGCGAACATGAAGTCGATGCCACCAGCCTGCATGGCAGCGGACGCAGCGGACGTGTCACCAAAGAGGACGTGCTGAATGCGATGCAGCAGGTCAAATCTTCCCCTTCTCCCTTCAAGGGAGAGGGTAGGGGAGAGGGTGTGCAGGCGGTACCCGCCATCGCACCATCCGGCAATCGTCCCGAACAGCGCGTGGCGATGACGCGCATCCGCCAGCGCATCGCCGAACGGCTGCTGCAATCGCAACAGAACGCCGCGATCCTGACGACCTTCAACGAGGTCAACATGCAACCGGTGATCGACCTGCGCAACCGCTACAAGGATGCGTTCGAGAAAAAGCACGGTGTCAAGCTCGGCTTCTCGTCGTTCTTCGTCAAGGCGGTGGTGCTGGCGTTGCAGAAATTCCCCATCGTCAACGCCTCGGTGGACGGCAGCGACATCATCTACCACGGCTATTTCGACATCGGCATGGCGATAGGCAGCGAGCGCGGTCTGGTCGTGCCCATCATCCGCGACGCGGACAAACTCTCGTTCTCCGACATCGAAAAGCAGATCGCCGATTTCGGCGCCAGAGCGAAGGTCGGCAAGCTGACGATGGAGGAGCTCACCGGCGGCACGTTCTCGATCTCCAACGGCGGCGTGTTCGGCTCTATGCTGTCCACGCCCATCATCAACCCGCCCCAGGCCGCGATCCTCGGCATCCATGCCACCAAGGATCGGCCGGTCGCGGAGAACGGGCAGGTGGTGATACGCCCGATGAACTATCTCGCTGTTTCCTACGATCACCGCATTATCGACGGGCGGGAGGCGGTGCAGTTCCTGGCGACGATCAAGGAGGCGCTGGAATATCCGGGGAGGGTGCTGCTGGACTTGTAAGTTGCTGCATCCCCTCTCCCTTGCAGGGATAACCAGCGACTTGGGCATCGTTTTTTGATGGCCTAGTCGAATGGCTAGTAGTTCCATCAGAGGGCTAGGGAGAGGGTAGAAACCTTGATTCTTCGCTGTATGTTTTGATGTGCGTGGTAAATCAAAATCAACACCGTCGGGGGTAGCCCGACAGCTAGTCACTTTTTCTTGCTTCGCCAAAGAAAAAGTAACCAAAAAGAAGGCGACCCCGGTTTGCCGCCGCTGCGCGGTACCCTCGATCAGCCGCAAGCAAGCGGGGCTGCGCAACTCGACCTGGCGGGGCGCACACCCCGCGCCCCACTGCGGGACTCGAACAGTGCTCGCCTAAACCTCCGCCTGCTTGCGGCTGATCGAGGCGGCGCACAGGGGAATGGAAAAACAGGTTTTGTAGGGCGGGTTAGCAAAGCGTAACCCGCCGGATGATTTATTTGCAGACGGCGCATTACGCCTTCGGCTAATGCGCCCTACGCTGGCTGATATTTTTCCAAGGAGCAATAATGCATAAGTATGTTGTGACTCACCTCATAAAATTTGTCGAGGAAGCCGACAAACTAAATTCGAGTGGAGAGATCGACAGATGGTATCGAAAAGTTGAAACATTCTTTAGAACTGCAATTGGCGAAGATGAAGCAAAGGTCTTTAAGGAAATTTATGCTTTCAACGATTGGGATCAACATGCCATGCGTGTTGGCCATTTACTGGAATTAATAGCCAAGTCAGAAGCCCAATCAACGATAGCTTCCTCTGCTCAAACTGTATATCCAATACAAACAACCAACTCAAATAAAGTATTTGTGGTTCATGGTCACGACAATGAGGCAAAAGAAGGAACTGCACGTTTGCTTGAGAAAATCGGACTTCACGCAATCATTCTTCATGAACAACCCAATTCTGGGCGGGCTATCATTGAAAAATTCGAGAATTACTCTGGAGACATTGCATTTGCAGTTATCCTTTTGACACCTGACGATGTCGGCGGTCTTGCAACAGAACCAAAGAAACTAAAGGCAAGAGCAAGGCAAAACGTAATTATGGAGCTGGGATATTTCATGGGGAGACTTGGTCGGTCACGCGTCTGCGCACTGTATAAAGGTGGTGTCGAATTGCCTTCAGATTATCAAGGAGTTCTATATATCGAAATCGATTCTGCTGGCGCTTGGAAGACCAAGCTTGCACAAGAATTTGTTCAGGCAAAAGTACCAATTGAACTTAGTGGAATCATCAATAGCTAAAGAGCTAAAGCTACTGAGTAATTGAAAGATGCTAAGGAGTACCCGTAGAATGCGGTGAGGAATGAACTGCATCGCTCGCGATTGATGCGGTTCGTAGTCCGGTAGGGTGGGCACAATTTTGTGCCCACCCTACGATTCAAGATTTGGGGTTTCGTTTTTTCATCCCCTGTGCGCCGCCGAGTAGCGGAGGCTGGTCAGGGAATTCTGACGAATATGTTTGAGCACGTGGACGCGTAGCGGATCGTGCGAGTTTATGAGGAAGCCTGACCAGTCGAGCAACGCAGGGCACCGCGCAGCGGCGGCAAACTGGGGTCGCCTTCTTTTTGGTTACTTTTTCTTTGGCGAAGCAAGAAAAAGTGACTAGCTGTCGGGCTACCCCCGACGGTTTTGACTTTGCTTTTTACGTACGTCTCAGAGCGCCCGCCGCTTTGCGGCGGCCCTTCGACAAGCTCAGGGCGAACGGCTTTATGATCGGCAACCCCTGGCAGTTTTGACTTTAGGATATTCACATGAACAAATTCTCTGCTTATAGAATCTTCGAACAGGACGGCAAATCCTCCGGTCGTTTTGTCGACCTGACACTGGACGATCTCGATCAAGGCGAAGTCGTCATCCAAACCCATTACTCCAGCGTCAATTACAAGGACGCGCTCGCCGCCACCGGTGCGGGCAAGGTGATACGCCGCTTTCCCTGCGTCGGCGGCATCGATGTCTCGGGCGTGGTGGCGAGTTCATCCGATGCGCGTTTCAAGGCCGGTGACGCGGTGCTGGTGACAGGCTATGACATGGGCGTTGCTCACGACGGCGGTTATGCCGAATATGTGCGCGTTCCGGCCGACTGGGTGGTGCCGCTGCCTCCGGGATTGACACTGTTCGATGCGATGGCCTTGGGTACGGCGGGATTCACCGCGGCACTATCGATACATCGTCTCGAGCAGAACGATTTGCGTCCGGAAAACGGCAAGGTGATCGTGACCGGCGCGACCGGCGGGGTGGCGAGCCTGGCTATCGTGATGCTGGCGCAGCTGGGTTACCAGGTGGTCGCGATTACCGGGAAGGATGCCGAACATGAGTATCTGAAATCGCTGGGTGCGGCTGAGGTTTTGTCGCGCAAGGAGGTGCAGATGGGCACGCGCCCGCTGGAGAAATCCCAGTGGGCGGGCGCGCTGGATTCGGTGGGCGGCGAGACGCTGGCATGGCTGACGCGCACGATGCAGCAGGGTGGCGTGATCGCCAGCTTCGGCAACGCGGGCGGCTTTGAATTGCACACCACGGTGCTGCCGTTCATCCTGCGCGGCGTGCGCCTGATTGGCATCGACTCATCCGCGACCGTGATGCCTTTGCGCAGCCAGCTTTGGCAGCGCATGGCAACAGATCTGAACCCCAAGTTGCTTGCTCGGGTGGTACATACCGTTCCATTCGCCGGCTTGCCGGAAATATTTCCGCAACTGCTGCAAGGCAAGCTGCGCGGACGTACGGTGATCGAAATAAAAGCGGGACGTTAGTGCTATAATTTGCCGCGAAGCTGGAAACGCAACAGTCCGGTATGGCAGCGCGAAAGTGGCGGAATTGGTAGACGCACTGGATTTAGGTTCCAGCGCCGCAAGGCGTGAGAGTTCGAGTCTCTCCTTTCGCACCAGTAAGCTGTTGATTAATAACGTATTTTATTAATTATGCTTATTCATCTCAATAAAAACAGTTGGTTGCGATCTCGCAAAAGGGTCTTCTGTTGCGCCTCGTTTAGAAGAATAAATTCGCATCGGTTTTAAGCCAATTATATTAATTATTTTAAAATAAGATCAGTTGGTTGGAGTTTAAACGGTTACTTTCTGTTTCATTCAAGCATGCTTTAAAACGTAGAACAAAACGTATAACCAAACTCGAAACAACTTTAAATATTCATTTGCACCATGAATTTCGAAGATTGAGTCCAACGGTAAGGTGGCAAAGTGTTTTTTTCCAGTGTCAATTATGGCAACGAACAATCGGTTTATTTTGACTCAGTCGGACTCAATTCTTGTTTCATAATAAGTGCCGCAGAAATGCGTGGCATATAAATAAAGTGAAAAATAAAACCCGCTCAGAGCGGGTTTTATTTTGATGAATTGCTGTTACGCTGCCTTTTTTTCTTGTCTGCGCCGTTCAGTTTTTACGTGGCTGCGCTCGGTCTTTGCCGATGTTTTTGAGGCTGTTGTGCGCCAGCGCAAGAGCGCGGTACGCACGGGCTGCTCAACGACCCGAGATTATTGCTAGTGGCGAATAGGGAATTTTGCGGCTAGATTGCGAGTTATGGTTTTATAGCCCCTGTGTTACCTGAACGGCGGCTGAGGGGCGATCAACGAATAATTGGGCTGCCCCACAAAGCGGAATTTGGCGAACAGCGGGAATCTGCCTAAAAGAGACGTAGAGTCGACATTAGATCAGGTTGGGTGACAGGCCGGAATCGGCCATTTGCAGTCGCTCAAGGGGTGTGCAAGTATGTGGGTGGTAAGGTTGGCAGTCGGCCAAAAGAAGATATACGCAACTTTCTGTCTTGCAACTCTGTATAACTCCTAAGCCAAGCTTAGGCTCGTCCCATGAGAGTTCTTAGTTTCCTCAATATGAGTGGACTACTGTACCGCACTAGAGCGGAGCAAAATGTGCATTCAAAGGGCCGCATTCTGGTAATCTCCAACGTATTCATTCCAATTTTGCCGAAATGTCTTTAAAGCCCCAGCCCCAGCCCCAGCCTCAACAGAATCATCTTCTGGCAGCCTTGTCGCCTGAAGTTCAAGACCGTTTGTTCCCGTACCTGGAACTGGTGCCGTTGCCTTTGCGCGCGCTCCTGTATGAATCCCGACACCCCATGCGTCACGTTTACTTTCCCACCGACTCCATAGTCTCAATGCAGTACATGATGGAGAACGGGGCATCGACCGCGATCTCAGTGGTGGGCAACGAGGGATTGCTGGGCATCACTTTGTTTATGGGCGGGGAGAGCACGCCGAACCGGTCGCTGGTACAGAGCGCCGGTTACGCATATCGACTCCCCAGACCGCGGGTGAAAGCGGAGTTCAACCGCCACGGCCAGTTGCTGATGCTGCGCTACACGCAGTCCCTGATTACGCAAATTTCTCAGACCGCAGTTTGCAACCGGCACCATTCGATCGACCAGCAGCTTTGCCGGTGGCTCCTGCTTTCCATGGATCGTCTGTCACATAACCACTTGACGATGACACAGGAATTCATCGGCAACATGCTCGGCGTTCGCCGCGAAGGCGTCACCGAGGCCGCGTTAAAATTGCAGCAGCTAGGCGTGATTTCATATTCGCGCGGATTAATCAAGGTGCTTGACCGACCGAAACTTGAAACTCTGAGTTGCGAGTGCTACAACGTGGTCAAGAAGGAAACAGATCTGCTGCTTCATTACCTGCCGCAGCGCCAGGTGATCACGAACACCGACTCGATCCCTACTGTGACGCTTAGAACGCCGTAGGCAGCAAGCTGTCAAACAAAGCGGTGCATGTGAAACGATATCTTGGCCGCGGCTCAACAAAGCGCGCCAGCCAAACTTCGCGACTACAGCCCGTTGAGCTGAGCTTAGGGCACCCCCGCAAATGTGCGGCACGCGCACGCTGCTCATCGATCTGAGACATTTGCCAGTGGAGACTAGAGGATTTTACTGATAGATTGCAGATTATGTATTTATAGACCCCCATGTTACTTGAACGGGGGTAATTGGGAATATCATGCAACAGTCTGACTAAGAACTTATCCGTAAATAACGTATAATGCCTCTCCCATGATTCCAACGAACGGGGGCGATGATGGGCAGAGTGAAATCATGGGAAGTGACGGACGAGTT
>JAJZEQ010000075.1 GCA_021851345.1 Pseudomonadota bacterium | reverse complement strand
ATGCCAGCGACTTCAGCAGCGAAGAACGCACCGGGATGTCGCTGCCGGCGGAGATCGCTTCCATGTAATCGGCACCGGCTTGGCCTTTGCCGCGCCCGAGCAGATATTGCAGCAGCAAGCCGGCGGTGAGTCCGCCGAGCGCGGGAACGATGGCACGGATCCCGGGCGGCAGGCGCATCGCATCGGCCACCAGCCCCTGGTTGGACCCGTAGAGCCTGGTTTCGAGCGTGAGCAGCAACAGGTGGAAGCCCAGCACCGCCAGCGCGCCCAGTATGCCTATCGTGATCGCCAGGCCCATCATCCGCAGCAATTGCAGATTGCGGCCATATCGCGATGGCGGATTGAGCCCGGCATCCGCCGGCGCGCGGGTCGCTGCTTCCTTATCGCCTGTCATGGAATGGTATCTCTGCGTCCTTCAAAAAGCGTCCTTAATGTTGCGCGCCTTGCCCGCTTCAACGAGCTTGGCTAGGCCAACGCCACGCCCACCGCTGCGACGCATACCGTCAGCAGCCCCAGCGTCAGATTCAACGCGATCAGCTTGCGTATCCTGCCCAGCATCTCACCCGCCTCTTTCCACTGTTGTTTCGCGACGTGCAGGTTGAAAGGCGTGTAACAGGCAAAGAACACATAGCCGTATATCGCCATCATCGCCAACCCCAGGGCCAGCATGATATGCACGTGGCGCGGCACACTGGTAATTCCGCCCATCAGGATAAACATGTAAAAGCCGCTGACCAGCAATATGCCAACCGCTCCCCATACCCAGTGGAAGAAACGGCGGAATACCGAATCCCACAGGCGCAGCCGTTGCGGGGGATCAAGAACTTCCACCGCAGCGGGGCGCAGTATCACGTAGGCGAGAAACATGCCCCCCACCCAGACCAGGGCAGCAAGCAGGTGTACGAGTTTGTATATAGCCATGTTATGTGTTTTCCCTATTGGATGGATGTTCGATACGATACCCGAATTGACCTTCGATAACCATCTGCTGCGCGACGGAGCATATGTCGATACCAGCTGCGTGGCAGCAGCTCAGCCCGGCGGCGGCCGATGCTGATACGGCAGCAGCAACTCCCGCACCGGCCTGAAACTCTTGCGGTGCACATCCGACACGCCATGCTCGCGCAATGCGGCCAGATGCGCGGCGGTGGGATAGCCTTTATGGTCGGCAAATCCATAGCGCGGGTACTGTTCGTGGAGCTGCAGCATCAGTGCGTCCCGTGCGGTCTTCGCCAGGATGGAAGCGGCGGATATCGCGGCCACCGTGCTGTCTCCCTTGACGATCGCCTGGCTGGGAATACGGGTCTGCGGACAATACAGGCCGTCCACCAGAATTTGTTGCGGCTGGATATGCAGAGCCTGCACCGCGCGGCGCATCGCCAGCAATGTGGCTTGCAGGATGTTGAGGCTGTCTATTTCCTCGACATCGGCATAGGCAACCGCCCAAGCCAATGCGCGTTCGCGGATGATGGGAGCCAGCTTGTCGCGCTGCCGTTCAGTGAGTTTTTTGGAGTCGGCCAAACCATCGATAGGGTGATCCGGGTCCAGTATCACCGCTGCCGCGCTGACCGGGCCAGCCAGCGGGCCCCGCCCCGCCTCATCGACACCGCAGACGAGCAGTATGTCCGGCATCGGGTGCTCAGTTGCTTTTCAGGTAGGGCAGGATGGCCAGTGCCGCTTTTTGTGCGGTGTTCTGGCGCAGCGTCAGATGCAATCCGGTGAAGACCCGTTCCAGTTCTGCCACCGCATCCTTGTCGCTGACCAGGTTGAGCAGGGCCTGGCTGAGATTTTCCGGCGTCGCGTCTTCCTGCATCAGCTCCGGCACGACGAAGCGTCCGCACAGGATATTTGGCAAGCCGACATACGGCTGGTAACGCTTGCGCTTCATCAACCAGTAAGACAGGGCCGGCATGCGATATGTGATCACCATAGGCCGCTTGAGCAACGCCGCTTCCAGCGTTGCAGTCCCGGAAGCGACCAGCACACCGTCGGCAACGATCATCGCATCCTGCGCATGCCCAAACAGCAGCGTGATCGGCAATTCATGGGCATCGCAATCGTAGATGGCCTGCTCGAAAATCCCGCGCGTTTCGCGGCTCACCAGCGGCACCAGAAAGCGCGCCTCGGGAAGTTTCTGCAGGATCAGTCTGGCAGTTTCAATATAGGTGTGGGCAAGATATTTGACTTCGCTCTGGCGGCTGCCGGGAAGGAAGGCGAACACCGTTGCCTTGATCGGGATGCGCATCGTCTCGCGCATCTCGGCACGATTTGGCTGCTCCGGCAACATGTCCGCCAGGGGATGGCCGACATAATCCACCGGCACGCCGGCTTGCTCATAGAGTTCGGACTCGTGCGGAAACAGCGCCAGCATGTGGGTGACGGCACGCTTGATCTTGTGGATACGCTCGCCCCGCCACGCCCATATCGACGGACTGACGTAGTGGATAGTCGGGATACCCTGCTGCTTGAGCGCGAATTCGAGACCGAGATTGAAATCCGGCGCGTCTATCGCGATGAACAAATCCGGGCGATTGGCCAGAAAATAGGCGCGCAATTTACGGCGGATGCCGGCGATCTCGGGATAGTGACGCAGCACTTCGACATAACCGCGCACCGCGAGCTTTTCCATCGGGAACAATATTTCCATGCCGGCGGACTGCATCCTGGGCCCGCCGATGCCTATGAACTCCAGGCCTGGATGGGCTTCCTTCAGCGCTGCCATCAAATGGCTGCCAAGCAGATCGCCCGAGGCTTCGCCCGCGACGATACCAATCACAATTTTACGTGGCATAAGAAATCAATTAACGAAGAATGCCGCGCGTCGCGGTGGAAAGAAAATCTACCATGGCCTGCAACTCGGGATGCTCTGCCGACTGGGATTGAATCTCAGCCTTTGCCTCTTCCAGCGCCAGGCCGGATTTATACAGGGTTTTATAGGCGCGCTTGATCGCCATGATGGACTCGCCGGAAAATCCGCGTCGTTTCAATCCTTCCGAATTGATTCCATGAGCCGCAGCGGGATTGTCGGCAGCCGTGACATAGGGCGGCAGGTCCTGCGACAGGCGTGTCTGGAAACCGGTCATCGCGTGCGCGCCGATGCGCACGAACTGATGCACGCCGGACAATCCTCCGAGAAAAACCCAATCCCCGATATGCACGTGGCCGCCCAGCGTCGCCCCGTTGGCCATGATGGTGTGGCTGCCGATCTGGCAGTCGTGCGCGACATGCACGTAGGCCATGATCCAGTTGTCGCTGCCGATGCGGGTCACGCCCGCATCCTGCACCGTGCCGGTATTGAGCGTGCAAAATTCGCGTATCGTGTTGTGGTCGCCGATCTCCAGACGCGTCGGTTCGCCCGCATATTTCTTGTCCTGGGGGTGCGCGCCCACCGAACAGAACTGGAAGATGCGGTTGTGCCGGCCGATGCGCGTATGCCCCTCGACCACCACATGCGGCCCTATCCAGGTTCCCGAACCGATCTCGACATGCTCGCCGATGATCGAATATGCGTCGACTTCGACATC
>JAJZEQ010000201.1 GCA_021851345.1 Pseudomonadota bacterium | reverse complement strand
TGGACCGGCTTGGAGCGCGGTTCATTGCGGTCGCGAGTATTGCCGCCTTCGCTGCGTTCACCGCGTTCGGGGCGTTCACCGCGTTCAGGACGCTCGCCGCGTTCGGGACGCTCGCCGCGACCGCCGCGGTCACGGCGCTTGCTGCCGCTTTCGGGACGCTCGCCGCGTTCCGGGCGCTGGGCGTTGCGTGGCCTGCTGGCCGCCGGTCTGGCTTTGGGCTGATCTTCTTCGCCCAAAGATTTGATCCAGGCGAATAACTTGCCGAACATCGAGGGTCGGGCTGCTTCGGCCTTCATCGGCGCCGGTTGCATCGGCGTGACGCCCTGCACCACGGCTTGCGCGCGAGTGGCTTTTTGCTGAACCTGGGCCGCAGTGAGCGGCTTTTCTTCGGCCGGTTTTTCCACCAGCTTGTAGCTGGCCTGCAGTACATCGCTGGTCATGTCATCCTGGCGCAAACGGTTGATGCTGTAGTTGGGCGTTTCCATGTGCGGGTTGGGGATCAGCGTGATGCCGACTTTCAGGCGCGATTCGATGCGGAATATGTCGGCGCGCTTCTCGTTCAGCAGGAACGTTGCGACATCCACCGGCACTTGCACATGTATCGCAGCGCTGCTTTCCTTCATCGCTTCTTCCTGGATGATACGCAGGATATGCAGCGCTGAAGACTCGATGCCGCGGATGTGGCCGATGCCGCTGCAGCGCGGGCAGGCGATAGAGTTGCCTTCACCCAGGCTGGGCGCCAGACGCTGGCGGGACAGTTCCAGCAGCCCGAAGCGCGAGATTTTTGCGGTCTGCACGCGGGCGCGGTCATAGCGCAGGGAGTCGCGCAACCGGTCTTCGACATCGCGCTGGTTGCGGGTGTTTTCCATGTCGATGAAGTCGATCACGATCAGGCCGCCCAGGTCGCGCAAGCGCAGCTGACGGGCAATCTCTTCCGCCGCCTCAAGGTTGGTGTTGAATGCGGTCGCTTCGATGTCCGAGCCTTTGGTGGCGCGAGCCGAGTTGATGTCGATCGCGGTCAGTGCCTCGGTATGGTCGATGACGATCACGCCGCCGGATGGCAGGCGTACTTCGCGCGCGTGGGCGGATTCGATCTGATGCTCGATCTGGAAGCGCGAGAACAACGGCACGTCGTCTTCATAGCGCTTGATGCGGCTGATATTGCTCGGCATCACCGTGCTCATGAAGGCCAATGCCTGCTGGTAGACTTCCTCGGTGTCGATCAGGATCTCGCTGATTTCGGGATTGAAGTAGTCGCGGATCGCGCGCACCACCAGGCTGCTTTCCAGGTAGATCAGCGACGGGGCTTTTTCGGATTGTGCCGCACCCTCGATCGCATCCCACAATTGCTTGAGATAGTCGAGGTCCCACTGCAGTTCTTCTTCGTTGCGCCCGATCCCGGCGGTGCGCGCGATGATGCTCATGCCCTGCGGAACCGCGACGTTGGACAGCACCTCGCGCAACTCGTTGCGTTCCTCGCCCTCGATGCGGCGCGATACGCCGCCACCGCTCGGGTTGTTCGGCATCAGCACGATATAGCGGCCGGCCAGACTAATGTAAGTGGTCAGTGCCGCGCCCTTGTTGCCGCGCTCGTCTTTTTCCACCTGCACCAGCAATTCCTGGCCTTCGCGCAAAGCTTCCTTGATCGAGGGGCGGTTGCCGCTGCCGGATTGGTAATACTGCGGGGCTACTTCCTTGAATGGCAGGAAGCCGTGCCGGTTGCCGCCGTATTCGACGAAACAGGCTTCGAGGCTGGGCTCGAGGCGGGTGATGACTGCCTTGTAGATGTTGCTCTTGCGTTGTTCCTTGCCGGCGGTTTCAATGTCGAGGTCGATGAGTTTCTGACCGTCAACAATGGCGACACGGAGTTCTTCCGGTTGTGTCGCATTGAATAACATGCGTTTCATTTTATTGTCTCCCGCGCTCTGACACGGGCGAGACCAGGCCACACGCGGTTAAGCGTGAGAGAGGAGCAATCGTGCAAACAGTCTTGTAATGTGCAAACGGTTGGTCAAATCAGTTCTCTGTCGGTAGCCAGTCTAAAAAATCGTTCTTTGGGCCTTGAGCATTACCGGCTGCGCGTGCATCGCTGCATACGCTACGCCGAATGGTGCAAAAGTCCCTTAGGGGTGAGGCAGCTGAATTGGCTGCGTCACGGGAAATCCACAGGTGCTTTGAGCGCGTAAATCAATTACTATCACTGCTGGTACCGGTGAGCGATATTAACCGGGCTGCGGCTGGAAGGGTGGCGGCGCTTTCTTTGCGCCGTCGCTTGTGCCAAAAGATTCTTGGCGGCCAGTTTTTATGGCGCAGGGCTATTGATTACATCCCAGACTTACCCAATCCAAAACGCGCGAACGGTGAAGTATAAGCAAAATGAATGGTTTAAGCAAAGACTCTGTTAGTTTTGTGGAAATCGACGAAAGCGGCGAAGCGCAGCGCATCGACAATTTCCTGTTCAAGCACCTGAAAGGCGTGCCCAAGAGCCATGTCTACCGCATCCTGCGCGGCGAAGTGCGGGTGAACAAGAAGCGCATCGACCAGACCTACAGGCTGAAACTGGGCGATCTGTTGCGCATCCCGCCGATCCGCGTCGCGGAAAAGCTCGAGATCGAAGAGGCTCACATCCCGGCGGTCGAGTTCCCGATCATTTACGAGGACGACGCGCTGGTCGTGGTGAACAAACCTTCCGGTG
The DNA here is from genome assembly GCA_021851345.1 of Pseudomonadota bacterium. Taxonomy (GTDB): domain Bacteria; phylum Pseudomonadota; class Gammaproteobacteria; order Burkholderiales; family Gallionellaceae; genus Gallionella. The sequence continues at coordinate 847 of JAJZEQ010000201.1, read as the reverse complement.
TCGCGGTGCACGGCGGCAGCGGGGTCAGTTTCGGGGTCATCGAGCAAATGCGCCGTGCGCGCCCGCAAGCCAAATTCCTCGAACTGGTCCACCGCCTGGACCGCGAGACCTCGGGCGTGCTGCTGCTGGCAAAGAAGCGCTCTGCACTGACTGCGATGCACGAGATCATGCGCGAGGGCAACAGTGACAAGCGTTATTTCGCTTTGGTGCTGGGACAGTGGAAGAACGCCAGGCAGCACGTCAAATTGCCGCTGCACAAGTTCGATACCGCCAAGGGCGAGAAACGCGTGATGGTCAGGGAAGGCGGGCAGGAATCTCACACCATCTTCGCACTGCAGAAAAGCTGGGCCGAATTCAGCCTGCTGGAGGCCCAGCTCAAGACCGGGCGCACCCACCAGATTCGCGTGCATCTTTCCCACCTCGGTTTCCCGATCGCCGGTGACGACAAGTACGGCGACTTTGCGTGCAACAAGGTGTTGATGAAGCAGGGGCTGAAGCGCATGTTCCTGCACGCCCACAGCATCGCGTTCACGCATCCGCTGACCGGCGAGGCGATGCGGCTGGTTGCGCCATTGCCGAGGGATCTGGAAAGTTTTATTGCGAAGCTGGATGCGGGCAGGTCTGCGGCTCAATAATCCGCAGACTTTGTCATTGGCGTTTCTCAGGCCATGCCTGTGCCACCCGATCCATCCATGGAAAATTTCAGCGCCTCGTTCAACGTAATCATAAATTCACTGACGTCAATCGGCTTGGTGAGATAGCGGAAGAATCCGGCCTCCATTCCCAGTTCCTTGTCGTGCAACATGGCATTGGCAGACAGGGCGACTATGGGAATATGCGCGGTGAC
>JAJZEQ010000195.1 GCA_021851345.1 Pseudomonadota bacterium | reverse complement strand
AGATCGCATCGGATCAGCCGCCGCGCCCGACAGACGGATGCTCGAGATCGGGGCGGAACGGGCGTTGCAGGGCAATATGTTGCGCGTGCGCGCGGATGTGATCGACCGCCTGGTGAACGAGGCCAGTGAAATCAGCGTAGCCCGGGCGCGTATGGAAGGCGAGTTGCGCATCTTTAAGGAGGGGCTGCTTGAATTGACCGAAAGCGTGGTGCGCTTGCGCAAACAGTTGCGCGAGGTGGAGATCCAGGCGGAAAGCCAGATGCAGGCTCGTGTATCGCTGTTGCAGGATAGCGACGAACAATTCGACCCGCTCGAGTTTGATCGCTTTACCCGCTTGCAGGAGTTGACGCGTTTCATGAACGAGAGTGTGCACGACGTGCAGACCGTGCAGCAGACGTTGCTCAAAAATCTGGATGAGACCACCGCCGCGATGTCGGCGCAGGCCCGCCTGAATCGCGAGCTGCAACAGGGTTTGATGAATGTGCGCATGGTGCCGTTCAACAGCATCACGGATCGTTTGTACCGTATCGTGCGCCAAACCGGCAAGGAATTGAACAAGCGCGCCAACCTGGAATTGTCGGGTACGGCGGTGGAGCTGGATCGCAGCGTGCTGGAGAAGATGACCGCGCCGTTCGAGCATCTGCTGCGCAATGCGATAGCGCATGGTTTGGAAAACGAGCAACAGCGCAACCAAATGGGCAAACAGCCCATAGGCGAGATACGGCTCAGTCTGCGGCAGGAAAACAATGAGGTGGTGTTTGAGCTGAGCGACGATGGCGCGGGCCTGAATTTCCCGTTGTTGCGCGAGAAGACGATCGGCCAGGGCCTGCTCAAGGAAAGCGACGCCGTCACAGAAGAGCAGCTCGCCCAATTGATTTTTACCACGGGTATTTCCACCGCGAACGAAGTGACCGAGGTGGCGGGGCGGGGCATCGGCATGGACGTGGTGCGCAGCGAGATCACCTCGCTCGGCGGGCGTATCGATGTGAGTTCGCGCAGCGGGACCGGCACCCGGTTCATCATCCACTTGCCGCTCACGCTCGCCGTCACGCAAGTCCTGATGGTGCGCAGCGGTAGCGCAAGCTATGCGATTCCGGCCACGATGGTCGAGCAGGTGCGCCAGGTCAAATCGGCGGAAATGGAAGAGCTGTACCGCGCGGGACACATCGAATGGCAGGGGAAGCCCTATCCGCTGCATTATCTGCCCCGGTTGTTGGGTGCGGGAGAGCAGGTGGCCGAGACTCAGGCGCGCAATGCGGTGTTGCTGTTGCGTAGCGGCGAATTGCGCATGGCGCTGCATATCGAGGAGTTGTTGGGTAACCAGGAAGCCGTGGTCAAAAACATCGGGCCGCAACTGGCGCGTTTGCCGGGTATCGCCGGAGCGACGGTGAGAGGGAACGGCGCGATCGTGCTGATCCTGAATCCTTTGCAGATATCGCAACGGATATCCTCCGGCATCCCCGACCAGGCGGAGACCGCCGAACTGCCGCGCAGATTGCCGGTGGTGATGGTGGTGGATGACTCGCTCACCGTGCGCAAAATCACCACACGTATGCTGACGCGCGCCGGTTATGCGGTGGTGACCGCCAAAGACGGCGTGGACGCGCTGGAACAAGTCGCCGACGTGATGCCGGAAGTGATGTTGCTGGATGTGGAGATGCCGCGCATGGATGGTTTTGAGTTGACCAAGCAGCTGCGACTTGGTGTCAAGACGAAGAATATCCCCATCATCATGATCACCTCGCGCACCGCCGACAAACACCGCGACCACGCGATGCAACTGGGCGTGAATGCCTATCTGGGCAAGCCGTATCAGGAAGATGATTTGTTGGCGCGCATCGCGGGTTTCGTGGAGAAAGATCCACAGCCTTAATCGGTGCCGTCCTGATTCGCCATCGCTTTGAACATCGCTAAGGTCGTGTCCCGCGCCAGCGCGTGATCGACCAGCGGCGCGGGATATTCCCTCCCGATCAGAAAATTTCTGGCCCGCTGCTCGGCCAGCGGCAACGTCCAGGGCGCGTGCAGGTATGGATCCGGGCAGTTGGACAGTTCGGGCAGATAGCGGCGGATGAATTTTCCCGACGCATCGAATCTTTCCGATTGCGTCACCGGGTTGAAGATCCTGAACCAGGGCTGCGCATCGCAGCCCGTCGATGCCGCCCATTGCCAGCCGCCGTTGTTCGCCGCCAGGTCAAAGTCGTTCAAGTGTTCGGCAAAATACCGCTCACCCCACCGCCAGTCGATGTGCAAATCCTTTACCAGAAAACTGGCCGTGACCATGCGCAGCCGGTTGTGCATGTAGCCGGTCTGATTGAGCTGGCGCATGCCCGCATCGACCAACGGGTAGCCGGTCCGCCCATTCTTCCAGGCCTCGAACCGGTCCGGATCATTCGTAAACGGCAGCCGCTCGAATTGCGTTTTGAAAGCGTGACCGGTCACGCGCGGATAGTGATGCAACAGCGTGTGATAGAAGTCGCGCCAGATCAATTCGGACAGCCAAACGCGCGCGCCTTGTCCCGCGCTGTGATGGGCATGGCGTGCGAGCGCACGTATCGAGATCGTGCCGAAGCGCAAATGGGTGGACAGATACGACACGCCTTTTAGCGCGGGAAAATCGCGCGTCTCATGGTGGTGCGCCATGCGCTGCGTGAAGTCGTTGAATAACCGGATCGCGCCCGACATGCCGCAGGGGATGGAGAGTTGGCCGAGATTGGTCGCGAGAAAACCCAGTGCATCGAGTTCTGGCAGCGCAGCGGCCTGGAACGCAGCCAGACGCGAGAAATATTTTTCTGTCGGGTAGGAGCGCAAATAAAAATCATCCAGCTTTTTCAGCCAGGCGTTTTTGTAGGGCGTGAAGACGTGATAAGGCGTGCCCGAGCCGGTCAGCACTTCACCGCGTTCAAAAATGACGTGGTCCTTGTGGTCGTGAAATCCGATGCCCTGTGCGGACAGCTGTGCCGCCACCCGCGCGTCCCGGGCGAGTGAGTCGGGTTCCTCGTCGTGGTTGCAATACACCGCCTGCGCGCCGAGTTGCTGTGCCAATCGCGGGATCAATCGCTGTGCACTACAGTGCAGCACATGCAGATCGCTGCCCGCCTGTTGCAAGGCAGCGCGCAACTCTTGAACGCTGTGCCAGATGAATTCCACGCGCCTGTCGGCACGGTTGACCAGTCCGTCGAGTATGTCCGTGTCGAACACGAACACACAATGCACGGCACGGCTGGCTTTGAGCGCGTGATACAAAGCGGCATGGTCGTCCAGCCTCAGGTCGCGTCTGAACCAGCAAAGGGAGGTGTGGTATCGGTGCATAGGCGCGGCATCTGGCAAAGGGCGCAATTGTGCCGCCAGTCGGGTAAAGCTACAATGTCGGCATGAACGAATTAAATCTCACCAATCATTTTCTGATCGCCATGCCTGCCATGCAGGAAGGCGTGTTCGCCGGCACGCTGACCTACATCTGCGAACACAACGAGAACGGCGCGCTGGGTATCGTGGTGAATCGCCCGACCAGCATCACGCTGGCCGATATGTTCGACCAGATCAGCATCCCCCTGCATCAACC
>JAJZEQ010000164.1 GCA_021851345.1 Pseudomonadota bacterium | reverse complement strand
CAGGGTGAGCACGGCCGCATGCTGGCGGATTGCGGCCTGGATGCCAGGGGATTGATTGCCAGGATCGAAACCAAATTAGGCAAGGCAACTTAACCTACTAAATCTGTCGGGATTGGTTATAATTACCAGCCCATGCAACCTAAAACAGGAAGCCAGCCATGAATACTCCGGTACAAAACTTCATTCCCGATGTGCAAAGTTCGGCCGATACCCGCCATCTGGCGATCGACCGGGTCGGCATCAAGAGCATACGCCATCCGGTGAAAGTGAAGGACAAGAGCGTCGGGGTACAGCACACCATCGCCACCTTCAACATGTATGTGCATCTGCCGCACAACTTCAAGGGCACGCACATGTCGCGTTTCGTGGAGATACTCAACCACCATGAGCGCGAGATTTCTGTCGAGTCCTTCGAAAATATCCTGAGCGAAATGGTGTCGAGACTGGAAGCGGAGTCGGGCTATATCGAGATGAGTTTCCCGTATTTCGTGAACAAGACCGCCCCGGTGTCCGGAGTGCAAAGCCTGCTGGATTACGACGTGACACTGATAGGCGAGACGATCAACGGAAAACCCCGTGTCACGATGAAGGTGCTGGTTCCTGTCACCAGTTTGTGCCCGTGCTCGAAGAAGATCTCCGAGCGCGGAGCGCATAACCAGCGTTCCCACGTCACGCTTTCGCTGCGCACCAACGAGTTCGTCTGGATCGAGGATGTGATCCGTATCGCCGAAGAGCAGGCATCCTGCGAACTGTACGGCTTGCTGAAACGCCCCGACGAAAAATTCGTCACCGAACGCGCCTATGACAACCCGAAATTTGTCGAGGACATGGTGCGCGACGTTGCCACGGTGCTGGATGCGGACAAGCGCATCGATGCCTACGTGATCGAGTCCGAGAATTTTGAATCGATACACAACCACTCTGCGTATGCGATGATCGAGCGGGATAAGACAGGGGACTGAGAAGCGAGGACTGAGGACTGAGTAAAACCCTCGGTTATTACTCAGTCCTCAGCACGTAGACCTCAGTCCTGAATTTATGAAACCCGTCGCCATCTTCCGTCATACTGCTACCGAAGGACCTGGCTACCTTGCGGAATTCCTCGACGAACGGAATATCCCCTGGCAATTGATCGCAATCGACGCGGGCGATGCCGTGCCCAGGAATGTATCGGCATACTCGGGGCTGGTATTCATGGGCGGGCCGATGAGCGTCAATGACGACCTGCCGTGGATTGCGAAAGTCGAGGCATTGATACGCGATGCGGTAGCCAAAGACGTTCCGCTGCTGGGGCATTGCCTGGGCGGGCAGTTGATCTCCAGGGCGCTGGGCGGCGTGGTGTCGCGCAATCCGGTCAAGGAAATCGGCTGGGGCGAGGTGCGGGTATCGGACAACGATATCGCGCGCGGTTGGTTCGGCAACATGCAAAAATTTTCAGCCTTCCACTGGCACGGCGAAACTTTTACGCTGCCGCAAGGCGCGACACATCTGCTGTCCAGCGCATATTGCGCCAATCAGGCCTACGCCATTGGCAAGCATCTTGCGCTGCAATGCTATGTCGAAATGACTGCAGGGATGATAGCGTCCTGGTGTGAGGCGGGCCTGGATGAGGTGGTTGCCAGCTGCAGTCCGGCAGTGCAGTCTGTCGAGGAAATGCAGCAGCAAGCGGTCGATAGATTGCCGCGCCTGCACAGCGTGGCGGGTCGCTTGTATGGCCACTGGATAAAGGGTTTATTGGCTTGAAAAGTCAGGGGATAATAATGATGCTGATGAAATCCGGGGTGTTGGCTATAATGCGCGCGCTTCGGCTTGACGGGAAATGAACTGGACATTTAATAATCGAGGAGAATTCCATGAAAAAACTGATCGCACTGGCTATTCTGGGTTTTGCATTTGCCGTTTCGGCACCTGCCTTTGCCGGCCCGCAGCAAGACAAGATGAAGGGCTGCAACGCGGAAGCCAAGGCTGATAACCTGAAAGGAGCGGAGCGCAAGGCGTTCATGAGCAAGTGCCTGAAAAAGGATTACGTGCTGAAGTCTGCCGGCGCCAAGGCGGATGCACCGGCACCTGCCGCTGCTCCCTCTTCTGCAAAGATGAAGCAGCAGGACAAGATGAAGTCCTGCAATGCGGAAGCCAAGGCCAAGGCCAAGGCGCTCAAGGGAGACGAGCGCAAGAAATTTATGAGCACCTGTCTCAAGAGCTGAGCAGCAGACGCAGTACCGGGAACGCGCCGCAAGGCGCGTTTTTCTTTCGGGCTGTATAATCCGCACACTTTACGCGACTGGGTCGCGTTTTACATTTTGAAGGTTGCATGATCAAAAAATTCCTCAAGCGCGTATTCCGCAAGCCCGCCAAAACCAGATCGGCGGGAAATGCCCAGGTGATCCCGTTCGAATTGCACGGTGTGGCGCGCGAGCAAATCAGCTACGGCGCGTTGAAAGTCACCGACGGCCTGCAGGCCGCGGGTTACCAGGCTTATGTCGTCGGCGGTGCAGTGCGCGATCTGCTGCTGGATCGCGTGCCGAAAGATTTCGATATCGCGACCGATGCGACGCCGGAGGAGGTGCGCAGTGTGTTTCGCCGTGCCCGTATCATTGGGCGGCGCTTTCGCCTGGTGCATGTGATGTTCGGCGAGGAGGTGGTCGAGGTGTCCACTTTCCGCAAGATGATCGAGGCCGAGGATGCCCAGACCGACGAGCATGGACGCCTGCTGCGTGACAATGAATTCGGCGACCAGGAACAGGATGCGGCGCGGCGCGATTTCACCGCCAACGCGCTGTTCTACGATCCGTCCAGCCAGGAGATCTACGACTATCACGGCGGGTATGCCGACACGCGCAATCACCTGCTGCGCATCATCGGCGACCCGCTGGTGCGTTACCGCGAGGATCCGGTGCGCATGCTGCGCGCGGTGCGATTGTCCGCCAAGCTCGGCATCAAGCTGGATGGGCCGACCGCGGCGCCGATCGCCGAAATGAAGGACTTGCTCGACAACGTGCCCAAGGCGCGCCTGCTCGACGAGGTGCTGAAGATGCTGTTGTCAGGACATTCGCTGGAGTGCATCCGGACGTTGCGCAAGATGAATCTGCATCACGGTTTGTTGCCGCTGCTGGATGTGATCTGGGAGCAGCCGGTGGGCGAGAAATTCATCATGCTGGCGCTGCGCAACACCGACGAGCGGATCAGCCAGGACAAGACGGTTTCGCCCGCGTTTCTGTTTGCCGCCTTGCTGTGGCACGAGGTGCTGGCGGCGTGGAATTCGCGCTTGCAGCAAGGCATGCGCCCGGTGGGCGCGATGCATGAGGCGATGGATGAGGTGCTGGCCAGGCAGAGGGCGCAGCTCGCCATCCCGCATCGCCAGGATGCGGTGATGAAGGAAATATGGTTGATGCAGCAACGCTTCGAGCAACGCGCCGGACAACGCCCGTTCCGCTTGCTGGAGCAGCCGCGCTTTCGCGCCGGGTTTGATTTTCTGTTGTTGCGCTGCGCCAGCGGCGAAGTGAATGAGGAACTCGGGTTGTGGTGGGACGAGTTTCAGGATGCGAGTGCAGACCGCCGTGCGGAG
>JAJZEQ010000325.1 GCA_021851345.1 Pseudomonadota bacterium | reverse complement strand
GCTGCTCAACGAATACTCGAAGGATGGCCTGCGCCTGATCGAAGTCGGCAAGCCGGCGCTGGCCGACCTGCCGCACATCATCGCGCTGGTCGCCGGCCGGCCGGAACGCTTCATCCTGTATTGCGACGACCTGTCGTTCAATGCCGACGAGCCCGGCTACCAGGCGCTCAAGGCCGCGCTCGACGGCTCGCTGGTGACGTTCTCCGACAACCTGCTGATCTACGCCACCTCCAACCGCCGCCACCTGATGCCGGAATCCATGCAGGACAATCTCGCTACGAAATACGTCGGCGACGAGATCCACCCGGCGGAAACGGTCGAGGAAAAAATCTCGCTGTCGGAACGCTTCGGCTTGTGGGTGTCGTTCTATCCTTTCTCCCAGGACGAATACCTGGACATCGTTGCGCACTGGCTGAAGCACTTCGGGATGAGCGGCGAGCTGGATGAAGTTGCAAGGCAGGCGGCGCTGCAATGGAGCATACAGCGGGGCTCGCGCAGCGGGCGCGTGGGGTGGCAGTTTGCGAGGGATTGGGCAGGGAAGAGTTAATTATTCCGTTCGCCCTGAGGTATCGAAGGGTGAATGACCAAAAGCAATTCAACTTCGCCGGGGGTAGCCCGGCAGCTAGTCACTTTCTTTTGCTTCGCCAAAAAGAAAGTAACCAAAGAAAAGGCGACCCCGGTTTGCCGCCGCTACGCGGTGCCCTGCGTTGCTCGACTGGTCAGGCGGCTGCGGAACTCGCACGATCCGCTACGCGTCCACGTGCTCAAACAGTCCTCGCCGAAATCCCCTGACCAGCCTCCGCTACTCGGCGGCGCACAGGGGAAGAAAACCCAAAACTCCAAAATAAAACATGGAGTGGGCACGTTGTGCCCACTCCATTAGGCAATGAATCATTCGAGTGCAACATGAGCACATAGGCAAAAAAATTCGACTCCGGTACATTGGCGTCTCGTACGCCAAACCAAGCGAAATTGATATGCCAAATGGAACTAATATTTATTCGACTGAAACAATAATCGCCTTGACGTCAGCGTTGGCTGCCGTTGCATCTGCCATTTATGCGTGGCGCGCATCAAGAATAGCTAAGGAAGCTTTGCGTCTCTCGCAATTAGATTTCAAAGAAAGGCATGGTGACATCCATCCTTATCTGATTAACTCGATGACTTGGCTGTCACAGGCCAAAGATAGACATTATTCGGCAGCATGCCTATTCTCGAATACATCAACCTCCCCAATTACGATTTCAAGCATCGAACTGATACTGCATATCTACAACCCATCACGTGAATCAGCCAAAATAAAAGTGGATCCAGTCCAAGTGGAAATACAATTGCCGATGAATATTCCTCAACTAAATGGACAGATAAATTTGCTGCCACGTACGTCAATTTCTGGCTGGCTTACATTTAAAATACCCAAACATATAGCAACCACTAAACGAGTTGACCGGTATGAAATTAGTGGAGTTGATTCTATGGGCAAGAGGATTGCCATAGATGCACATGTTGTAGAACAGGTTGAAGTGGCATGAGACACAGAAGAATTGAGTTATCCAACACTGTCAAAATTGTGAGTGATGGTGCTATCGCTATGCCTGAGATTGGTGATGGACGACTTATACCTGTACTAATTCTCGACTGTGATTTAAGACGCGATTTATACGACATGGTAATGGCACATCAGGATATGCCACCTGGTGATGTGACGGTGACATGGGCTAGAAAAATATTTAGTAAGAAAAGCGTTTATTTAATTATTGAATTTAAAAAGCCAGCCATCACAGAAGCCATCATTGAATTTGATATTGCGAAGTATGGAGGAACCGCTGATCTAATTATCAATGCTAGAGCCTTTTATTTTCAGCCCAAAGATAGCGGGGAGAGAGTAATGGAAGGGTTGAATAAACCCAAAATACTTGTTGAGGTTTCATATAAGGCGAAGCTGGACGATTGGGACTCCATCCTTAATAGCCATCTTGTTAAGCGATTTCGCAAACAAGGCGCAACAAAGAAAGAAGCAGTCGAGGCGGCTAAAGAGCATTTGGAGGGCATGAGAAGAATAAGCTTACGTGACCGCCAACCTTCGTAAGATGTCAATGAGCTTTGCTTATTGACACCCTACAGTGGTTGATAGGATGGGCACGAAGTGCCCACAAGGTAGTTTTGGATTTTCGCCTTTATCCCCTGTGCGCCGCCGAGTAGCGCAGGCTGGTCAGGGGATTTCTGCGAGGACTGTTTGAGCACGTGGCCGCGTAGCGGATCGTGCGAGTTCCGCAGCCGCCTGGCCAGTCGAGCAACGCAGGGAACCGCGCAGCGGCGGCAAACCGGGGGCGATTTCTTTTGGTTACTTTTCTTGGCAAGACAAGAAAAGTGACTAGCTGCCGGGCTACCCCCGGCGAAGTTGTTTTTGACCTGGCCTGAAAGATCGTATTGAGCAATTCAACCGAAAAAAACAAAATCGTCGAAGTCGCCGCCGCCGTCCTCCAGCGTGCCGACGGCACATTTCTATTAGCCCAGCGTCCTCCCGACAAAATCTGGTCCGGCTACTGGGAATTCCCCGGCGGCAAGATCGAACCCGGCGAGACGCCTTACCACGCGCTGGTGCGTGAGCTGCGCGAGGAGCTGGGCATCGCGGTCACCACCGCTTACCCGTGGCTGACCCGCGTGTACACATATCCGCATGCGACGGTGCGGCTGCATTTCTTCCGCGTGACGGCGTGGAGCGGGGAATTGCATCCGCATGAGGGGCAGCAATTTTCCTGGCAGTCCCCCACCCCGACCCTCCCCTGGGGGGAGAGGGAGATGGTTGCTCCGCTATTGCCTGCCAACGCTCCCATCCTGCGCGCGCTGTCATTGCCGACCCTGTATACGATCAGCAATGTCGCCGAGCTGGGCGAAGCGGAGTTCATCCGGCGGCTGGAAGCCGCTCTGCACAACGGCCTGCGGCTGGTGCAGTTGCGCGAGAAGGATTATTCGCGCGCGGCGTTGCGTGCGCTGGCGCTGAAGATGCTGCCGCTGATACGGCCACATGATGCACGACTGCTCATCAATGCCGACATTGAGCTGGCAAAAGAAATCGGTGCGGACGGGGTGCAGTTGACCGGCGCGCAGCTGGTTGAGCTGGAGGAGCGTCCCGATGTGGATTGGTGCGGAGCTTCCTGCCACAGCGCGGAGGAGTTGCGCCGGGCCGAAGCGCTGGGCTGCGATTTCGCGCTGCTGAGTCCGGTGCTGGCTACGCGCTCGCATCCGGGTGCACCGCATCTGGGTTGGGAAAAGTTTGCGGCGAGCGCGACGGGTTGTTCGATGCCGGTGTATGCGCTGGGCGGTTTGACGCAAGCCGACATGCACACTGCATGGCAGCATGGCGCGCATGGAGTTGCATTGTTACGTCAGGCCTGGTGATCGGGCTCCGGGAATTCCTGCCCGGGTTCGCGCTGTTCGACGCGATATTCCTCGTTCGCCCAGCGCCCGAGGTCTATCAGCTTGCAGCGCTCGCTGCAAAACGGGCGGAAGCGGTTGTTTGTGTCCCACTGGTGTTCCTTGCCGCAATGCGGGCAGGTGACGATAGGCGGTTTCTTTTGTTGCATGGTTTGCCTTAAGT
>JAJZEQ010000104.1 GCA_021851345.1 Pseudomonadota bacterium | reverse complement strand
CAGCGCAACCATCACGCCGGTGGATGGCGGGTATGCGCCTGCGACGCACTGAGTGAGTAGTTGTTTCGCTATCCGCCAGACTGTAGACCATGGGTAAGCAATTCGAAGCACTTTCTGATCGATTGATCGAATTCATCGCCGAACAAAAAATATTTTTCGTCGGCACAGCCACTGGCGACAGCCGTGTGAATATTTCCCCCAAGGGAATGGACTCCTTCCGTGTCCTAAACAACAACCGGGTGATCTGGCTTAATTTAACGGGAAGCGGAAACGAAACGTCAGCTCACATACAGCATGAGCCACGCATGACGATCATGTTTTGCGCATTCGAAGGCCCGCCCCTTGTTCTTCGTCTTTACGGGACTGCAAGGGCAATTCACAAGAACGACGATGACTGGAAAGAGCTACACGCCCATTTCGATTCGTTGCCCGGCGCGCGCCAAATCTTCGATCTTTCGGTTGAACTGGTGCAAACGTCTTGCGGATTTGGCATACCTTATTACGCCTATACGGGCGACAGGGAACTGCTCTCGGATTGGGCAAGGAAAAAGGGGGATGATGGGCTGATAGACTACTGGGAAGAAAAAAACCAATTCAGTATCGACAAGATTCCAACCAACATCATTGCGAAAAATACCTGATTTACAAATAGGCATTCAGGCCGAAAAACCGCGCAAGCCGGAAGTGGCAACACAAATTTCGAAGTAATCCTGACGACAGATATTCCATGAACCCCGCCAAACGCCGCGAAATCTTTCTGCGCCTGCAGGCCGCGAATCCGCATCCCACCACCGAGCTGGAATACAAGACGCCGTTCGAGCTGCTGGTCGCGGTGATGCTGTCGGCGCAGGCCACCGATGTCAGCGTGAATGCCGCAACGCGGCATCTGTTCCCTGCCGCCAACACGCCGGAAAAAATCCTTGCGCTCGGCGAGGAAAAGCTGCGCGGGTATATCCAGCGCATCGGCCTGTACAAGACCAAGGCCAAACATGTGATGCAGACCTGCCGATTGCTGTTGGAGAAGCACAACGGACAAGTGCCGCAGACCCGCGAGGAGCTGGAAGCCCTGCCCGGCGTGGGCCGCAAGACCGCCAATGTGATCCTCAATACCGCGTTCGGCCAACCCACCATCGCAGTAGACACGCACATCTTCCGCGTGTCGAACCGCACCGGCATCGCGCCGGGGAAGGATGTGGTGGAAGTGGAAAAGAAACTGCTCAAGTTCGTGCCGGACGAATTCAAGCACGACGCACATCACTGGCTGATCCTGTATGGCCGTTATGTGTGCCAGGCGCGCAAGCCGAAATGCGGCGCGTGTATCATTCGCGATCTGTGCGAATACAAGTGGAAAGAATGAAGGCTATAAGGCCCGTCATTCCCGCGCAGGCGGGAATCCAGTCGATTGAACAAACCCCGCGTAGCGGGACAACATTGAGTTTCGTCTGCTGCGCAGAATTTTGAATTGCTGGATTCCCACCTGCGCGGGAATGACGATGTGTAGTTATCGAACTTGGAGTGGTCACTTTGCTGTTTAATCCCTCGCGCGATGAAGCGCGCAATTTTTTATTCGAATCCTGGCGAAAATACAGAGCTAAGGAGTTGCTCACGCCCCTCGAAGACCTCGCCGCGCAGCTGATCGCGAAGCATCCCGAATACTTTTCCGTGCTGGAAAATCCGCAGCAGTATCAGGAGACGGACTATTCGCCCGAACAGGGTGAGACCAATCCCTTCCTGCACCTGATGATGCACCTGACGATAGAAGAACAGATCTCCATAGACCAGCCAGCGGGGATACGCGCGCATTTCGCACGCCTGACCCAAAAGCTGGAATCGGAACACGACGCGCAACATCGCATGATGGAATGCCTCAGCGAGATGATCTGGCAGGCGCAGCGCAATCGCACCCAGCCGGATGCGGCGGTATACTTTGCCTGTCTAGAACAGCAGTGAACGGGCCATGAAATGAGATTATCGAAGATCACCACCCGCACCGGTGACACCGGCACGACCGGCCTGGCCGACGGCACGCGCCTGGCCAAATCCCACGCGCGCATCGCCGCACTGGGCAGCGTGGACGAGTTGAACAGCCAGCTCGGCGTGCTGCTGGCCGAAGAGCTTCCGGACGACATCCGCATCGTGTTGCTGCGAACCCAGAACGACCTGTTCGATCTGGGCGGCTCGCTGGCGCTTCCCGCGCAGGACGTGTTTCCGCAAAACAGGATCGAATGGCTGGATGAACAACTCGCGCACTACAACGCCGACCTTCCGCCATTGCGCGAATTCATATTGCCGGGCGGCTCGCGCGCCGGCGCATTGTGCCACGTGGCGCGCACCGTGGCGCGCCGCGCCGAGCGCGATCTGGTCGTGCTGGCCCGGGATGATGCCGTGCCCCAACACGCCCTGCCCTATCTGAATCGCTTGTCGGATCTGTTGTTCGTGCTGAGCCGCTGCATCAACCGCGCCCGAACTGCGCCTGAAACATTGTGGCATCGCGACCGGTAATCCGGACTGAACAATGTGCTCGTTTAATCCCGCACCGACCTTTCGTTAACAACGCTCAATTTCCCTGCGGCAGCACCAAAAAAACAATGGCAAACCGGTGACTCAGGCGGGGCTGCGAGCACCATCACCATATTAACAATATGGTCTTTGTTGTTGATTCTTCTTGCCTTTTTTCCAGACCGATGACACTATTTCATCACCACGCTACTGGCGGGCTGTCGGATCTACCGGACTGACAGCCTGCTGACGAAACCATAAAAATCTGCTGTGGTGTACGCAAGTCCCTTAATCATTTTGGAGGTGTTATCGTGTCAATAACAATGATTTTTTTCCCGCTGGTCTTGACCCCATTTATCGTACTGAGCTTGATGATTCTGTTTGCTGGGAAGCCTGATCAATAAACAAGCATCTGCTGACCAGTCGGCAGCATCAGGCAAGGCCTGACTTCGGTCGGGCCTTTTTATTTCCTCCGGCCTTTCCCCGGGGGGAACAGTATCCGGCCAAAGCAGGAACTGCGATTCAGGGGTACCGAACAAATTCCGGGGCCAGGCCGGAGTTCAGCGAAAACCTGAAGGTTCCCGGTACGTGTCAACAAGCACTGCAAATGGGAACCGGCTTGTCAGGCTAATCAACAGTGCTACAATCGCCGCCCCCGTTCATACAAGGAGAGTCCCCATGCGTCGTATCCTTTTTGCTGTTGCTTTAGCCGGCTTGACCACTTTGACTTATGCTTCCGGTTTCAAGCTTTCCAGCCCGGAAATCAAAGCCAACGGCATGATGCCAAAAAATTTTGAATTCAATGGTTTTGGCTGCTCTGGTGAAAACAAATCCCCCGCGCTCAAATGGAGTGGAGCCCCCAAAGACACAAAGAGTTTTGCCGTGACCGTGTATGACCCCGATGCACCAACGGGCTCGGGATGGTGGCACTGGGTGGTGATCAACATCCCGGCTGATGTCACCGAACTGGCCTCGAACGCGGGTGCGCTCAACAGCACGACCCTGCCCAAAGGCGCGGTACAGGGCCGCACCGACTACGGCGTGGCGGCATGGGGCGGCACCTGCCCGCCGCAGGGCGACAAGCCGCATCATTATATTTTCACCG
>JAJZEQ010000076.1 GCA_021851345.1 Pseudomonadota bacterium | reverse complement strand
CGCCGGGTCAGCGAGTCCAGCGCGCCGAACGGCTCGTCCATCAGCATGACAGGGGAATCGAGCGCCAGCACGCGGGCGATCGCGACACGCTGGCGCATCCCGCCGGACAGGTCTTTCGGGTAACGGCCGCGGAAGTCCTGCAATTTCAGCATTTCCAGCAGCGCGTCCACTTTCCCGTCTATCTGCGCCCTGCCCTGCTTCCGGATCTCGAGGCCGAAGGCAATGTTCTTCTCCACCGTCATCCACGGGAACAGCGCGTATTCCTGGAACACCATGCCGCGATCCGGCCCGGGCCCTCTCACCGTCTCGCCGTTGATATGAACCAGCCCTGATGTGGGCGGCGAAAAGCCGGCAACGGTGTTGAGCAGCGTGGATTTCCCGCAACCCGAAGGCCCGAGCAGGCAGATGAATTCACCGGCCTTGATGTCCAGGCTGATATCTTCCAGCGCCGCCACTTCGCTCCCGCCGGTGCTGAACACCTTGCCGACGTTCTCGATGCGGATGTGCGGCTGCATGGTCATTTGTTTTCGATGCCGCGATGCCACTTGAGCAAATGGTTGTTGAGGCGGTTCATGCCGGTGTCGATGGCCAGCCCGAGCAGCCCGATCGTGAACATGCCCGCGATGATCTTGTCCGACCAGAAAAATTCGCGCGCTTCCAGTATCCGGTAACCGAGGCCGTTGTTGACCGCGATCATCTCCGCCACGATCACCACGATAAAGGCTGTGCCGACGCCGATGCGCATGCCGGTCAGGATATAGGGTGTCGCTGCCGGGAGTATCACGCGCAGGAACATCGTCGTCTGGCTCGCACCCAGGCTGCGCGCGGCGCGGATATAGATGCCGTCGACATTGCGCACGCCGGCGATGGTGTTCATCAAGATCGGAAAAAATGCGCCGATGACGATCAGGAAAATAGCCGGCGGGTTGCCCAGGCCGAACCACAGGATGGACAAAGGGATGAATGCGATCGGCGGGATCGGCCGCAGTATCTGGATCAAGGGATTGAACAGTTTGTAGACGCGGTCGTTGGCACCCATCATCAGTCCGAGCGGCAGCGCCAGGATTGCACCGGCAAGGAATCCCGCCGTCACGCGATACATGCTGGCATAGGCGTCACGGATCATCTCCCCGGAAAACATCCAGGCCAGATAACCGGAAGTTGCCGGATCGTAAGCCTGCGCCGGCATCAGGTACTCCCACCACCTGGCCAGCACCCTGGTGGGCGCAGGCAGGATCATCGGGTTGACGATGGCCTGCGACGACAGCCACTGCCAAAGCGCCAGCAGCACAATGGGTACCAGCAAGCCATGCAGGATTTCGAATGTTTTTGCCAGGCAGTTTTTTTTCATCCGGGCGATACGGCTTATTTGACCTGCAACGCTTTCTTCGCGTTGTCGAGCAGGTCGAGACGCACCCAGTCCTTCGCCTGCGGCACATAGCCCAGCTTGCCGACGCCGTATTTCTTCATCAGGTCGGCGGTGATCTGGACGTGTGCGAGGCTGACGTCATAGGTGAAGGACGCATTGCTCATCGCATCCCGATAGTCCTGGTCGCTGATCTGGCTCTTGAACATCTGCCCGCGCACGTATTTTTCCGCCAGTCCCGGATCATCCTGGAAAGCCCGGGTTGCTTCGACGAACAGCTTGAGCACGCGCTGCGCCACATCGCGCTTCTCGTTGTACATCTTCTCGGTCATCACCAGTACACGCACCGGTTCGCCCAGTGGCGTATCGTAGGGTTTCAGCACTTCAACACCGTAGCCCTTGTTGATCGCCTGCGATGATTGCGGCTCGGACTGGCTCATCGCGTCGATATTCTTTTGCATCAGCGCCTGGTTCAGGTCGGCAAACGGCATGAAGAATATCTGCACATCCTTGCCCGGCTGGTCTGACCAGGTCAGGTTGTGTTTGGACAATTCGGCGTACAACAACAGTTCCTGCGCACCCCCGCGCGCCACGCCCACCCTCTTGCCCTTGAGGTCGGCTACCGACCTGATGTTCAGGCCGGGGCGGGCAACGATGCGCGCGCCGCCTTTGGCAAAACCCGCCACCACGTATATCGGCACGCCGCTGGCGCGGCCGGCGACAGCCGCATCGAGCGCGCTCGCAGCGATGTCGATCTCGCCGGCAATCGTCGCGGGCAGGATGTCCAGCCCCTTGGCAAACATCCGCTCCTCGATCACCAGGTTGTATTTGGGAGCCAGCTCCTTCATGTATGAGACCGCCCCGTAATGGGCGAACTTCAGGTTGCCCAGCCTGACCACATCCGGCTCAGCCTGCACGGCCATCGCCAAAAACAGGCTGCACACCGGCAAAAACAGTTTTGAAATTTTCATGTCAACCCGCCTGAAAAATATATCCGCCACTCCGCTCACCGGCTGCGATGCGCATGCTGTTTCTCCAGTATCACCATCGCGATCCCGCCGAGTATCGCGATGGACGACAATACCAGGCGCAGCGTCAAAGGCTCGCCGAGGAAGACCGTGCCACCCGCGGCCGCGATGACCGGAACGCTGAGTTGCACCGTCGCAGCCTTGGTGGCTTGCAACGCCGGCAAGGCCGTGTACCAGATGGCGTAGCCTATACCTGAAGTCAGCGCGCCCGACGCAACCGCGTACCAGAACCCGGCGCTGTCCAGCGAAGTTTGATCGTACATCAATACGCTCAATACCGCCGCAATAGGCACAGCGCGCAGGAAATTTCCCGCCGTGACCCTGGTGGGATCACCCGCACCTTTACCGCGCAGGGAATAGACGCCCCAGGCAACCCCCGAACCCAGCATCAACAGTGAACCGGATAGCGGCGGGGCTGATAGGCCCGGCAACAACAAACCGACCAGTCCTGCGAATGCGAGCACAAGGCCGACCAGCTGCAGCTTCAACAGACGTTCTCCCGCCCGGATGCCATGGGCTATCATCGTTGCCTGGACGGCACCAAACAGCAGCAAGGCACCCATTGCCGTTGGCAGGCTGGCATATGCATAGGAAAGCAGGGCCGCATAAACAAACAGCGCCAATGCCGATAGCCAGTTGCCGCTTCCGCTGGTTGTACCACCCCGCATCCGCACCACCAGCCATAACATCAATGCGCCGGAGATCAAGCGTATCGAGGTGAAGCTCGCCGCATCGATGCCGGTGTGTTTGAGCGCGGCCCGGCACAGCAGCGAATTGCCGGCAAATGCGATCATGGCCAGCGATGTAAGGAAGAATACGCGGGGATAGGGCATTGAAAGTTTGTTCATGCTCGGTTAGGCCTGGGCGCGCTTGACCCAAGGCGCTCAATAGACAATCAAACGGGCCGGGTTGAATTTAATTTTCGCATCAAAAAAAAGCCGTCTCGCTTTATCCGGCCACCTGTCTCAAAAACAACGCCGTCATTGGGCAGCTTCGAAGAAAATTTTCTGTGCAGGAATCCATCGTGTCCCGGAAAGAAGTAAAAAAAAATCTGCGATCCTTTCGGGACCGCAGAATTGAATCCTGACCTTCCCTCGGTTTTTCGTCTTCCAAGAGGTGGGTTTCATGCTACCAGTTTTTCCTGCTGTTGAGCTATGAGCCAGTCACTCAAGAACTGCATCGGTGATTTGTAGCCCAGCGTCGAGTGCAGC
>JAJZEQ010000229.1 GCA_021851345.1 Pseudomonadota bacterium | reverse complement strand
CAGGTGGATCAGGCCGGCGCCACGATGCATGAAGTCGTCGATGCGGTGAAGCGCGTCACCGACATCATGGCCGAGATTTCGGCGGCCTCGAGCGAGCAGAGCGCGGGCATAGAGGAAGTCAACCAGGCGATCGTGCAGATGGACGACATGACGCAGCAGAACGCCGCGCTGGTGGAGCAGGCGGCCGCCGCTGCCGAGGCGATGCAGGGGCAGGCGGAAGCATTGAAACAAGCGGTAGACGTGTTCAAGCTGCAGGCGGGCGGTGAAGAGTTCCGGATGGCCGTTGCAAATCCCGTTAAGCCTGCGGTTGCTGCAATTCCACGATCCGCCCAGTTTGTGCTGCCCCAGCATGGGAAGCGCAGAATGGCCGAAATTAAAGGCGGTAAAGATGACCGGGACGGGGAGTGGCGCGAGTTCTAATCTCGCCAAATTTTTCCAGTCCGTGTAAACTTTGGCTGGTGCAATGGCGTGACAACCTGTCATGAAAACGGCCTGAATGGCTAACAGAATTGAGGGTGCAATCCGATTCGTCGGGCAGGATTGAGGCGGCGCGGTTCGGGTTACCCCGGCCACTATGGCGGAATGTATATTGGTGAAACTGGATATATTCGATTCCTCCGGGACTGGCACAGTGCCCGGGGGATTTCTGAAGAAAGACTTCAGCCTGTACCCCGCGAATTTTTGCGGGGTTATTTTTTGCGCATTCAGTCCGGGGTGTCATGACCATTAAGCTGCAAACCAGCGACGGGCGCGAACGTGAATTCGTGTTCACCGAGGAGAACTTCAAAAGAATTTGCAAGCTGATTTACGAGCATGCCGGTATTTCGCTGAAGCCATCCAAACAGCACATGGTTTATAGCCGTCTGGCACGCCGCCTGCGCGCGACAGGGGTCAATAATTTCAAGGATTATCTGGCGTTGCTGGAAGGCAACGATGCAGAGTGGCAGGCATTCGTCAATTCGCTAACCACCAACCTGACCTCGTTCTTTCGCGAGCCCCACCATTTTCCGATTTTGGCGGAGCATGTCGCCAGGCAAAGGGGGAAGCACAAGGTTGTTCTTTGGTGCTCGGCCGCTTCGACCGGCGAGGAGCCATACTCGATGGCGATGACGCTGGCAGACGCATTTGGAGGTTATGCGCCAGACATTTCCATTATTGCCAGCGATGTGGACACCAGTGTGCTGGCCACAGCGGATGCAGGAATTTATCCTGTCGAGCGTGTCGGGAAGCTATCAGAGGCAGTGATAAAACGGCACTTCCTCATGGGAACCGGAAAGCAGTCGGGATTCGTCAGGGTAAGACCCGAATTGCGCGCCATGATAACCTTCATGCAGGTTAATTTGCTCAATGATGTCTGGCCAATACGCGATCCTCTGGATGCGATATTTTGCCGCAATGTGATGATCTATTTCGACAAGGCAACGCAGCTCAGGATACTGCAGCGTTTCGCCCCCCTGCTGCAGCCGGACGGACTGGTCTTCTCCGGACATTCTGAAAGCTTATACAATGCAACACACCTGTTCAAGTCGCGCGGCAAGACGGTGTATGAATTGACCGATCCCGGAGCCCATGCATACCGGCAGGCTAAAAAATAATTGATTGCCCCGAAGACGGGGCAGAGAGGGATGTTCCGCTATGTCCAGGGAAGGTTATGAAGAGATATTGTCTCCGCATCTGTATTTTGACCGTGAACATAATACCGAGGCGGCCAAGATACTTCCCGGAGAGTACTATGCAACAGCGCGGAACATGGTATTGGTCACGGTTCTGGGTTCCTGCGTTTGCGCGTGCATACGCGACAAGGTCAATGGAATCGGAGGCATGAACCACTTCATGCTGCCGCATAGCGGACAGGACCGCAACAATCCGCTTGGCGCATCGGCACGCTATGGTGCTTATGCGATGGAAATACTGATCAATCAGCTGCTCAAGATGGGGGCAAAACGGAGTAACTTTGAGGCCAAGGTGTTCGGCGGAGCCTCGGTACTGAGGGGCTTTACCGTCAACAATGTGGGCGAACGCAATGCCGAATTCGTCACGCAATTTCTAAAGACGGAAAAAATACCCGTTGTCGCCCAGGATATGCTGGATGTCAATCCGCGCAAAGTGTATTACTTTCCCGCTACCGGTTTGGTCAGGGTGAAGAACCTGAAGCAGGTGCACAACGATACGATCATCAGCCGGGAGGCGGAATACAACGCGCGCCTGCAGTATGCCAAATTGGAAGGCGATGTGGAGCTGTTTGATTGACTCCGCCCTGCCTTGATCCATGTGACATGCCGGGACTCTTTACGCGAATAAGCCCATGAAAAATCGCAAGCTCAAGGTGTTGGTGATCGATGATTCCGCGCTGATACGCAGCCTGATGAAGGTGATCATCAATCGCGAAAAGGATATGGAGTGCGTCGGCGCCGCACCCGATCCCCTGTCGGCGCGGGAACTGATCATGGAGCGCAATCCGGACGTGCTGACACTGGATGTGGAAATGCCCGGGATGGGCGGGCTGAATTTTCTTGAAAGACTGATGCGCTGGCGCCCGATGCCGGTGCTGATGATTTCCACGCTGACGGAACAGGGTTCTGACATAACTCTGCGTGCGCTGGAATTGGGCGCGGTAGACTTTATCTCCAAGCCGAAACTGGGTATTGCCGATGGCATGGAAAAGTCGGCAGGCGAGATTACCGAAAAGATACGCGCAGTCGCACAGGCGCGGGTGCATAAGACCACAGCGGCGCCGGCAACCCAGGAAAAATTTTCCGCGGATGTGATTCTGCCCAGCGTCGCCGGACGGTATTCCGTCACGGAAAAATTGATTGTCATCGGCGCGTCGACCGGCGGAACCCAGGCGATCAAAGAGGTGCTGGTCAGGCTCCCTGCCGATGCGCCGGGTGTGCTGGTAACCCAGCATATGCCGGAACATTTTACCAAGTCATTTGCGAATCGTTTGGACGCCCTGTGCAAGATTTCGGTCAAGGAGGCGGAGCATAACGAGCGCATCCTGCCGGGCCATGCCTATATTGCACCCGGGAACTCGCATTTGCTGCTCAAGCGCAGCGGCGCAAACTATCTGGTCCAACTGGATCCGGGTCCATTGGTGAATCGTCATCGTCCCTCGGTTGATGTGCTGTTTCGTTCGGCGGCCAATGTCGCGGGTGCCAACGCGACCGGAATCATTCTCACCGGCATGGGGAAAGACGGCATGCAGGGATTGCTGGAAATGAAGCAGACGGGTTCATTTACCATCGCCCAGGACGAGGCGACCTGCGTGATATTCGGTATGCCCAAGGAAGCGATAGCTGCCGGTGCAGCGTGCGAAGTGGTGCCGCTGCAGAATATCGCCCGCCGGACGATGGAAAATCTTGCCCTGGCTGGCGTAAAAACCGGCCGTATCTAGGACAGTGCCGGGCTTTCCCGTGCCATTCGCGGCGGTCTTGCCCGACACTTGGGCGCAGGCCGCGGCAACCGCCACCGGCTTCGATTGCCCCGCCGCAAGGGCATGCCGCCAAGCTTCATCCATTTGTGCGACCAGGCACGGAGGGGCTACAATGGCGGCATGCCGGATTTGGATTTGACCCACCACTTTTTGATCGCTATGCCAGCCATGCAGGAGGGGGTGTTTGCCGGCACGCTGACCTACATTTGCGAGCATAACGAGAACGGCGCACTGGGCCTCGTGGTGAATCGCCCGATCAGCCTGACGCTCGGCGACATGTTCGCGCAGGTCAACATTCCCTTAAACCAGCCCGGACTGGTGAAGATGCCGGTGCACTTCGGCGGCCCGGTCCAGACTGAGCGGGGTTTCGTGCTGCATGACACGCCCGGGAACTGGGAATCCACACTGCACATCAACGACAAACTGGCCCTGACCACATCCAGGGATATACTCAATGCGATGGGTGCCGGAAAGGGACCGCGAAATGCGATCGTCACACTGGGCTATGCGGGATGGGACCAGGGGCAGCTGGAACACGAGATCACGGAGAACACCTGGCTGACCGTTCCCGCATCTGAGCACATCCTGTTCGACCTGGCAGCCGAAGAGCGGCTTGCCGCGGCGATGGAGTTGCTTGGGGTGAGCTACGCCACACTGATGGAGGATGCCGGACATGCCTGAAGGGGCCTTTACGCCATCTTCAGTTTTTGTCCCCCAGGGCACACTCCTCGGATTCGACTTTGGCACCAAACGTGTCGGTATCGCAGTCGGCAACACCCTGTTGCGCCGGGCTAATCCCCTGACCACGATCAACGACGAGAAAACCGGCACGCGCTTTGCCAGGATCGAGGCCTTGCTGAAGGAATGGCAACCGAGCGCGCTGGTGGTCGGCCTGCCGAGTAACGATGACGGCACGCCGCATGAGGTGACGGCGCTGTGCCGCCGCTTCGCCAACCGCCTCAAGGGACGGTTTAAATTGCCGACGATTCTGATGGATGAGCGGTATACTTCGACCGCCGCAAGCGCCCAATTGAACGAGGAGGGAATCCGCGGAGTGAGGCAAAAATCCCTGATCGACCAGTATGCCGCGCAGCAGATATTGCAGGCCTACTTTGATGAACCCGCAGCGGGAATACTCGCATGAATAATCCGCAACTGAATAAACACGGCGAACTCCAGCACCTGCTGACGACGGAGGGGCTCCCGGCGCGCATCCTGCGCGACATTCTCGACAAGGCCGCGACCTTCGTCGAAGTCAGCGATAAACGCGAGATCAAAAAAATCCCCCTGCTGCACGGCAAATCGGTATTCAATGTTTTTTTCGAGAACAGCACCCGTACCCGCACCACTTTCGAGATCGCCGCCAAGCGGCTGTCGGCCGACGTGGTCAACCTGAATATCGGTTCATCCTCGACCAGCAAGGGCGAGACATTGCTGGATACCGTGGACAATTTGTGCGCGATGCATGCGGACATGTTCGTGGTACGCCACGCGCAAAGCGGCGCGGCGCATTTCATCGCGCGCCATGTCGCGCCCGAGATACACGTCATCAACGCCGGCGACGGGCGCCATGCGCATCCCACCCAGGCGCTGCTGGACATGTACACCATCCGCCACTACAAGAAGGAATTCCACAACCTGCGCGTCGCCATCGTCGGCGACGTGCTGCATTCGCGCGTGGCGCGCTCGCAGATCCACGCGCTGACCACGCTGGGTGTGCCGGAAGTGCGCGTCATTGCACCCAAGACGCTGCTGCCGACCATGGTGGAAAATCTTGGCGTGCAGGTCTATCACGACATGGCGCTGGGTTTGCAGGATGTCGATGTGGTGCTGATGCTGCGCCTGCAGAACGAGCGCATGCAGGGCGGGGCATTGCCTTCCGCGCAGGAATATTTCAAATACTACGGCCTTACCGAAGAGAAGCTGGCGCTCGCGAAACCGGACGCGATCGTGATGCATCCGGGACCGATGAACCGCGGCGTGGAGATAGATTCCAGCGTGGCAGACGGCAAGCATTCCGTGATTCTGCCCCAGGTGACCTTCGGTATCGCGGTGCGAATGGCGGTGATGAGTATGCTGGCGGGAGTGAAGGTATGAATATTCATATCAGGAACGGGCGACTGATAGACCCGAAGAACAACATCGACGCACAACAGGATGTGTACATCGCTGACCGGCGCATCGCGGCCATAGGCAAGGCACCCCCGGGTTTCGTTGCCGACCAGACGATAGACGCCGGCGGGCTGATCCTGATGCCGGGGCTGATGGATATTGCAGCGCGCCTGCGCGAGCCCGGTTACGAGTACAAGGCCACGCTGGAATCGGAAATGACCGCCGCAGTCGCGGGCGGCATAACTTCATTGGTATGTCCCCCGGATACCGATCCGCCCCTCGATGAACCGGGTTTGGTGGAGATGCTCAAGCGCCGTGCGCGATCCCTGAATCAGGCGCGGGTGTTCCCGGTCGGTGCCCTGACTTACGGCCTGAAAGGCGCGGAGTTGACCGAAATGAACGAGCTGGCCGAAGCCGGATGCAAGGCTTTCAGCCAGGCAGATGCACCCTTGACCGATACCCGCGTGCTGCTGCGCGCGATGCAATATGCGTCCACTTTCGGGTACCGCGTGTGGCTGCGGCCGCAGGACAGCTTTCTTGCCAAGAACGGCGTGGCGCATGACGGCGAAGTGGCAACCCGCCTCGGTCTGCCGGCCATCCCGGTGATAGCGGAAACCATCGCGCTGGCCACCGCCCTGCAACTCGCGCGTGAAACCGGCGTCATCCTGCATATCTGCCGTGTATCCAGCGCGGTCGCTGTGGACATGATCCGTTCAGCCAAAAAAGAAGGATTGAAGGTAAGCTGCGATACTTCGATCAACCATGTGCACCTTACCGAAATGGATATCGGGTACTTCGACGCCAACTGTCATCTGGTGCCCCCGCTGCGCAGCCTGCGGGACAAAGCGGGCCTGCGTGCAGGCTTGCTCGATGGCACGATAGACGCGATCTGTTCCAATCACTCACCGGTGGACGATGATGCAAAACAATTGCCGTTCGCCGAAGCCGAAGCGGGCGCGACAGGACTGGAGTTGCTGCTGCCGCTGGTGCTGAAATGGGCGGAGCAGGAACGCGTTCCATTGCTGGATGCGCTGGCACACGTCACGATCAAGCCCGCGCAATTGCTCGGGCAAAAAATGGGGCATCTGTCGGTCGGCGCCCACGCGGATATCTGCCTGTTTGATCCGAAAGTTTCATGGAAGGTGGAGCCCGCCGCGCTGAAAAGCCAGGGCAAGAATACGCCGTTCAACGGTTACGAAATGCAGGGACGGGTGCGCTATACGCTGCTCGACGGACAGATCGTGTTTCAACAATAATTCGCGTCCCCGCTCGGGGACATTTGTTTTTTCCGGATGATTATGAACCCACTACTCGATTTTACCGGTCTGCCGCGTTTTGCGGAGATCAAACCCGAACATGTCGCTCCCGCGATAGAGCAACTGCTTGCGGAAAACCGTGCTCTCGTTGCGCGCTTGCTGGCCGATAGTGCGCCGCCCCAACACGGCAGGGTGGAGTCCTCCGGTGAGGGAAGGGCGGCTGGGCGACAGCTCCCGCAAACGGCTGGCTTCGCCAGTAACGTGTCGCAATCGCCACCCACCTGGCAGGATTTTGTCGCGCCGATGGAGGATGCCAACGAGCGTCTGTCGCGTGCATGGGGGCCGGTCGGGCACTTGAACGCGGTGATGAACAGTCCCGAATTGCGCGAGGCATACAACGCCACATTACCGAAGATCACCCAGTATTACGCCGAGCTCGGCCAGAACCTGGCACTGTTCGACAAGTTCAAGGCCTTGCACAGCAGCCCAGAATTCCCTGGCCTAAGCGCGGCGCGCAAAAAGATCATCGAAAACGAGCTGCGCGATTTCCGCCTCGGCGGGGCCGAGTTGCCGGATGCGCAGAAGGCGCGTTACCTGCAGATTCAGGAGCGTCTGGCCGAACTGTCGTCGCGCTTTTCCGACAACCTGCTGGATGCCACCAACGAATACACGCTGGTTGTAGACGCCAGGGAAGAGCTGAGCGGTTTGCCGGATGACGTCCTGCAGGCTGCCCGGGAAGCCGCCCAGGCTTCCGGCCAGCCGGGCTGGCTATTTACGTTGAAAGCGCCGTCCTTTATGCCGGTGATGCAATATGCCGACAGCCGGAAATTGCGCGAGCAAATGTATCGCGCTTACAGCACGCGCGCCAGCGAGTTTGGCAAACCCGAGTTCGATAACACCGCGCTGATGGATGAGATCGTCAAACTGCGCGGCGAGGAAGCACGCCTGCTCGGCTTTGCCAACTACGGCGAATTGTCGCTGGCCAGCAAAATGGCGAACTCGCCGCAGCAGGTGGTTGAGTTCATGCGCGAGCTGGCGCAGCGCGCGCGTCCCTTTGCGGAAAAAGATCTGGCAGAACTGCGCGCTTTCGCGCGCGACCGGCTGGGCCTGGCCGAATTGCTTTCCTGGGATATGAGTTATGCGGGGGAAAAATTGCGCGAGCAGCGTTACGCATTTTCCGAACAGGAAGTGAAGCAATATTTTCCCGAGGACGCGGTGCTGCCCGGCATGTTCAAGTTGGTAGAAACGCTGTATGGCCTGCAGATAAAGGCATCCGACGCCCCTGTCTGGCATCAGGATGTGCGCTTCTTTGACATCCGCAACCAGCAGGATCAGCTGGTCGGGCAGTTCTATCTCGACTTGTACGCGCGAGACAGCAAACGCGGCGGCGCATGGATGGACGACGTGATCGCGCGCCGCCGGCTTGCAACGGGCATTCAAACACCCGTTGCTTATCTGAACTGCAATTTTTCTCCGCCGGTGGGGAATAAGCCGGCGCTCTTTACCCACGACGAAGTAATCACGCTGTTTCATGAATTCGGCCACGGCCTGCATCACCTGCTCACCGAAGTCGAAGACCTCGCCGTGTCCGGCATCAGCGGGGTGGAATGGGATGCGGTCGAACTGCCCAGCCAGTTCATGGAGAATTTCTGCTGGGAGTGGGATGTGGTAAAGGGCATGTCGCGCAATGTGGATAGCGGCCTGCCGTTGCCGCGCGCGCTGTTCGACAAGATGCTCGCCGCGAAGAATTTCCAGAGCGGTTTGCAGACACTGCGCCAGATCGAATTCTCGATGTTCGACATGCTGATGCACAGCAACTTCGAGGCGGGCGGGGCAAAATCGATACTGCAATTGCTAGACGAAGTGCGCGCGGAAGTCGCGGTGCTGATCCCGCCGGCGTTCCAGCGTTTCCCGCACAGTTTTTCGCACATCTTTTCCGGCGGCTATGCGGCGGGTTATTACAGCTACAAGTGGGCCGAGGTGCTGTCCGCCGATGCCTACAGCCTGTTCGAGGAGAACGGCGTACTCAACCCCGACGTCGGCGCGCGTTTTCGCAGCGAGATACTGGCGATGGGCGGCAGCCGCGGCGCGATGCAATCCTTCACCGCCTTCAGGGGCCGCGAACCGGACATGGATGCACTGTTGCGGCATAACGGTTTGCTCGAAACCTCGCTGGATGAGAAATGAAGCGCCTTGCCTGCCTGCTGGCCTGCTTGCTGGTCATGCCTGTCCAGGCAGGGGATATGTTCCGCTGGATGGATAAGGCCGGCAAGATGAATTACGGTGATGTCCCTCCCGCGGATGCCAGGGACGTGGAGCGCCTGAAGCTTTCCGTGAATTCGTCGCAGAACGAGGATTTGCCCTATGAAACCCGCCGTGCCCGGGAGAACTTCCCGGTCACGCTGTACGTGGGAAAGGACTGCGGCGAACCCTGTGCCCAGGCAAACAGTTTGCTGGGCAAGCGCGGCATACCCTACAGCGAAAAATTGCTGCAAACCAGGCAGGATATAGCCGATTTCAAACAGCTTTCCGGCATAGACAGCGTGGTTCCCGTGCTGCAGGTGGGCAAGGATTTCCTGAAAGATTATGCGGAATCGCAATGGAATACCGAGCTGGATGTGGCGGGCTATCCGAAGACCGCAAGCTACCGTCAGCGCCTTGCCCCCCCGGTGCAGCCGGTGCCGTTCACGCCTCCGGTCCAGGCCGAGCCGGCAGCGCAATGAAGCTGGCCACCTGGAACGTCAACTCTCTGAAAGTGCGCCTGCCGCATGTGCTGGAATGGCTTGCCGCGAATCCGGTAGACGTGCTGTGCCTGCAGGAAACCAAACAGCAGGACGGGGATTTCCCGCAGGCTGAGTTGCAGGCGGCGGGTTACCACAGCGTGTTTAGCGGGCAGAAAACCTACAACGGCGTGGCGATCCTGAGCCGTGTTCCGGCAAGCGATGTGCAGACGGGCATTCCGGATTTCGTTGACGAGCAAAAGCGCGTCATCGCGGCCACCTTCGACGATGTCAGGGTGGTTTGCGTGTATGTGCCGAACGGCCAGGCCGTCGATTCCGACAAGTATTACTACAAACTGGCCTGGCTCAATGCCTTGCGCAACTGGCTGAAGGAAGAGCTGACGCGCCACCCCAAGCTGGTGGTGCTGGGCGACTACAACATCGCGCCGGAAGACCGCGACGTGCACGACCCTGTGGTCTGTCAGGGCAACGTGCTGGTCAGCGAAACCGAACGCATCTATTTTCAGAACCTGATCAAGCTCGGCCTGCGCGACAGCTTCCGGTTATTCGAACAGGCGGAAAAATCCTTTACCTGGTGGGACTACCGGATGATGGCGTTCCGCCGCAACCACGGTCTGCGCATCGACCACATCCTGATCAGCGAGCCGCTGGTGGCGCAGTGCAAGGGTTGCGTGATCGACAAGGAGCCGAGGAAACTGGAACGGCCGTCGGATCATGTGCCGGTGGTGGTGGAGTTGTCCTAGTCCGTTCGTCCTGAGTGCTGCGCACAGCGCAGTGTGTCGAAGGATGGACGACAAAAGTCAACTTCGCCGGGGGTAGCCCGGCAGCTAGTCACTTTTTCTTGCGTCGCCAAGAAAAAGTAACCAAAAAGAAGGCGACCCCGGTTTGCCGCCGCTGCGCGGTGCCCTGCGTTGCTCGACTGGCCAGGCGGCTGCGGAACTCGCACGATCCGCTACGCGTCCACGTGCTCAAACAGTCCTCGCCGAAATCCCCTGACCAGCCTGCGCTACTCGGCGGCGCACAGGGGAAAAAACATAGAAGATGTTGTGTGCGCTGTGCGCACGTCTTGTTTTGCAGCCAACGTATCGTAAGCTACGCTGGGTTCAAGAGGATATAGTTGTTTGGAGAGAATGACCGGATACGGCTGCGATTTCAACCGGTCGATGATGTCGCCTTTCGGGCAGCCTAATTCGCGGCTACAATCCTCAGCTTATTCAATTTCTCGCTTCCGCAGGGAAGGCCAATGACGACCTTGAGCATCGCCAACCGAGACATGCTGCATTCGCTATCTTGGTACATGTCCGCAAGGCAGACCGCGCTGCGCTCTGCGCTCTCGTTCCGCACGCAGCTATCCGTCACTGAACAGACGGACATGAGAGTTCACTACTCTGGCTACTTTTTGAATCTTCTGGCAGCGACCGAACTCTTCCGTGAAACGACTACGCTGCGGCCAAATGATTTTGAAGCGCAGTTGTATTCGCGCCTAGTATTTGATGGATTTCAGGACGGAGAGACGAACTACTCCTACATCCGTGAACTGCGCAATGCGGTCGTTCACCGCGGGCTGGACATCACGTCTGCTGTGCACATCGACGGCAACTTCCCGATGATCCTTGCGGAGCCGAAAGTTCAAAACCAGAAGGGGACAAAGACATTCGTCGCCTTTGATAAATACTTGCTGCATGTCATCGCAAATTGCGAATCGGTGGTTGGCCCGGTGATGCTTGATTGCTTGAACGCCGCAGGAATTTTTGAAGCCACCATAGATGCAGAGGCTGCCGTTGTCGAGTACCGTGAGGTCGTTGAGCAGTCGCACGCCATGCCGGACTACGTTAAGGCGATGGCCCTAGCAACGGAATTCAAGCCTGAATGGGCTGTGGCCGCCCACAGCTCTGCAATGACGAAGCTGCGCGGAGCATTGTCACCGTGCAATGCCACCAAGCCTTCCGTGTCTTAGAACCATCGAACAAGCCTTCCGTGTCTTAGAACCATCGAACGCTCGAAAATGCGGGTTTTGGCGGTCGGAGTAATCTCTAGGCAGGATATCAGCTTTCGGGCGGCAAGATTCGTAACATGGATGTCGCAGATGGGTTAATAGCAGACTGATGCCGCGTGAACGCGGCATCAGTTTGTAAATTTGCATTTCTGCTTTTCATCCCCTGTGCGCCGCCGAGTAGCGGAGGCTGGTCAGGAGGTTTCGGCGAGGACTGTCTGAGTGCGTAGCGCGAGTTCCGCAGCCGCCTGACCAGTCGAGCAACGCAGGGTACCGCGCAGCGGCGGCAAACCGGGGTCGCCTTTTCTTTGGTTACTTTCTTTTTGGCGAAGCAAAAGAAAGTGACTAGCTGCCGGGCTACCCCCGGCGGTGTTGATTTGCTTTTTGTCATTCATGTTTCGATACGGCCTCCGGCCTACTCAAAACAAACGGCCAAAATTCAACTACCCATTCGCCCCAAACATCATCCTCTTGGCGACAAACTTCTTCATGAACGGCAAACAGTCCAGCGCAGTCAGCGCTGCGGCGCGGCCGGCGCTGAGCAGCGGCAGGTCGTTTGAAAACAATCTCACCAAACCGTCGGTAAAACGTATCCCCGCTTCACGGTCGGTGCGGCGATGCGAACGGTAGGCAGCGAGCATCGCTTCGCTGCCCAGATCTTCCGGCTTGGCATCCAGTATCGCCTGGGCCAGTTCCCACGCATCGCGCAAGCCCATGTTGAAACCCTGCCCGGCGACCGGGTGCAGCGTCTGCGCGGCGTTGCCCAGCAGAACGGTGTGCGGCATCGGGACTTGTTGCGGGGCGCGCCGCAGGCCTAGCGGGAAGCAGGTGCGTTTGCCGACGGTCAGGAATTCCCCGACGCGGTCGCCGAAGTGCTGGTGCAGTTTGTCCAGAAAATCAGCGTCGCTCCAGGCCAGCATTTCCTGCGCGGCTTGATGCGGCGCAGTCCATACCAGTTCGTAGCCGTTGCGGAACGGCAGCAGCGCCAGCGGCCCCTGCGGGGTGAAGCGCTCGAACGCCATGTCTGATTGCGGTGCGGAACAGGTGATGTGGGTGATCAGCGCGCTCTGTCCGTAATCGCGCACGTCAGGCGGAAATTGCTGCGCCAGCAGTTTGCCTCCGTCCGCGACTACCGCGAGGCGGGTGTGCAGCGTGCGTTCCGCGCCGTCCTGCAGATAGGCTGTCACTGCGTGATCTGTTTGACTTGTCAGCTGCGTGACGCTTGCGCCGTAGACGGATGCGACATCGCTGTGTTGCAACGCAGCGGTCAACGCATCCTGCAGCGCCGGATAGGGCAGCACGTAGCCGAGTTCCGGCACGTTCAGTTCGCCGGCGTGCAGCACGGCCCGTCCGAAACTTTGCTTTTGCGAAATGTGTATAGACCGTATCGGGGAGATGTCTTGCAGCGCATCCCAGACACCCAGCCGATCCAGCAGCAAACGGCTGCCGTAGGACAAGGCCAGTGCGCGGGCATCGCTGCTGGCGGAATCCGCAGGGCGCGCTTCCAGCACACAGACTTTCAGCTTGCTGTTACGCAATGCCAGCGCCAGCGCGGCGCCGACCGGGCCACCTCCGATGATTGCTATATCGAACTGTGCGTTCACGTTCTTTTCATTAGCTCTTCGATATCCGCCACCGTTTTCGGTGCGGCATCGGTCAACACTTCATTGCCGTTTTCCGTGATCACGACATCGTCCTCGATGCGGATGCCGATGTTCCACAGCGCCATCGGCACGTCATCGGCGGGGCGGATGTAACAGCCGGGTTCGACGGTGAGCACCATGCCGGGCTGCAGCGGACGCCAGTCGTTGCCGATCTTGTAATCGCCGACATCGTGCACGTCCATGCCCAGCCAGTGGCCGGTGCGGTGCATGTAGAATTTCTTGTAGCTCTCGCTTTCCAGGACTCCATCCACGCTGCCGCTGCACAGCTTTAGGTCGATGAAACCCTGCGCCAGAACGCGCAGCGCGGCATCGTGAGGCGCGTTCCAGGCCCGCCCGGGCGTTGCAGCCGCGATCGCGGCTGCCTGTGCGGCGAGCACGATCTCGTAGACATCCTTCTGTGCGCCGCTGAATTTCCCGTTGACGGGAAAAGTGCGCGTGATATCCGAGGCGTAGCCGTCCAGTTCGCATCCCGCGTCTATCAGCAGCAGATCGCCGTCCTTGAGCACGGCGTTGTTGCCGACATAATGCAGCACGCAGGCATTCGCGCCGCCGGCGACGATGGAGGTGTAGGCGGGGTTGCGCGCGCCATGGCTGCAGAACTCGTGCAGCAGCTCCGCCTCGACCTGGTATTCGAACCGGTCGGGGCGGGTGAAACGCATCGCGCGTTTATGCGCGGTCGTGGAAATCGCGGCCGCGCCACGCATGATGCCGATCTCATGGCCATCCTTGAACAAGCGCATCTCGTTGAGCAGCGCGCGCACGTCGCGGATATCGTCCGGAGCGCGGATGCCGCTGCGCACCTTCTGCTGAACCGAGTTGCGCAAGCCGAGGATGCGCCGGTCCCATCCGGCATCAAAACCCAGGGGGTAAAACAGCGCGGGCTGGTTGCCCATCATTTCGGCCAGTTTTTCATCCAGCTGTTCTATCGGATAAGCCGCGTCAAAGCCGAATTGTTCCTGCGCGGCATCCGGGCCGAAGCGGTGCCCATCCCAGATTTCGCGTTCCAGGTTTTTTTCGCGGCAGAACAATATCGATCGTGGTGTGTCCCCGGCGATCATTACCAGCACGGCTTCAGGCTCGGTGAAGCCGCTCAGGTAATAAAAATTGCTGTCATGGCGGTATGCGTAATGCGTGTCGGCATTGCGCGCCACTTCCGGTGCGGTGGGGATGATTGCGATGCCGCGCTGCATTTGCGTGAGCAGGCGGGCGCGGCGGTCCGTGTAAACAGAGGGGTCAAAGTTCATGGCGCATTGTGCTATGGACTCAGCTGCCTGTCGAGTTCGGCCAGGCGTTCGGGCGTGCCGACATCCACCCACAAGCCCCGGTGGTGCTCGCCGCTGACCTTGCCGAGCGCGATCTGCGCGCGCAGCAACGGCGCCAGCGGCGCGATATTGCCGCGCGGGATGCCATTAAATAAGGAAGGTTGGTAAATGCCGATGCCGCTGAAAGTGAGCATCGGCATGCCGTCGGCAACGCGCTGTTGCCGCAGGCCAAAGTCGCCATGGGGATGATGCGCAGGATTATCCACCAGCACCAGGTGCGCGGCATCGCCGCTTGCCTTCAGTCCGGCAGCCCGTTCATGCAGCCCGGCAAAATCGTAGTCGCACCAGATATCGCTGTTAATCACCG
>JAJZEQ010000110.1 GCA_021851345.1 Pseudomonadota bacterium | reverse complement strand
CCGCCCTTGACGGTCGCACCCCCGACGAGGCGTATTATGACATCGAAAATTCAGCATTGCCGGGGCTAGCCCCGGCAATGCTGAACACCAAACTGGCGGTGTAAATGCAACCGGGACATAGCTTAAACAAAGCCACCAAACTGTCCGATCGACCGGGACCAGCTCACTGCTTGCGCCACACGGGTGGTAGAAAAATGAGAATAGGGTATTTTCGACAGTGGTGGATGCGGTACAGTACGATTCGAGCAATGTTGACGTAAATATCAACATTATCACTCAAAGTTGATGACCTATACCATATTCGCCAGCGAATCCCTGATATGTCGCGAATAAGATGGGTTAGCATAAAGCGTAGTCATATTTGGTTATATCTAGTGAGGTTAGTGGCGCATGGCAAAGAGCCGAATGACTGCTATCGGTAGTACGGAGTCGACAAACGCCGTCCTGCTCGAAATTATCGAAGCCCAAACCGAAGTCGTTAAATTAGCGCTCGACTTGATCGGCGTAATGAATTTTGTGGTCGAGCGCGTACAGAAACTCACACGCGCAAACGGTGCCGTTGTCGAACTGGCCGAAGGCGAAGATATGGTTTATCGCGCCGGCTCGGGCATTGCGGCTTCTCAGCTTGGGCTACGGCTCAAAAGCCGCGAAAGCATGTCAGGCCTTTGTGTCGCAAGCAATAAAATTCTCTACTGTAGGGATTCCGAGTCTGATCCACGTGTAGACCTTGAAGCCTGTCGACAAGTTGGCTTGCGGTCGATGTTGGTGATGCCCCTCAGGCATCGCGAACAAGCCGTTGGCGTTTTGAAAGTGATGGCCCCAACTGTGGATGCTTTTGGCACTGAAGACATGCGCGTTATGGAATTAATGTCTGGTATGATCGCCGGTGCAATGTTTCAAGCGGCGCAATACGAGACGAATGATTTATACATCCGTGCCACACGTGACATGTTAACCGGGCTACCAAACCGAGCTTTGTTCTATGACCGCTTGCGACAGGCGTTGGTTTTGGCGCAGCGCGAAGCTGCTTTGCTGAGTATACTTAATCTTGATTTGGACCAGTTTAAACCGATCAACGACAAATATGGTCATCTCGCTGGGGACGCAGCCCTCAAGGAAGCCGCCATGCGGATAAACAACACCTCCCGTCAATCTGACACTGTGGCTCGCGTCGGGGGCGACGAATTTGCGGTCATTTTGCCGGGAGTTCGTAGCCGAGGCGATGCATGGCGGATGGTTGAGCGTATCCAAGAAGCAGTGGACCAGCCGTTTCAATTCGGAGGCCATTGGATTGACCTTAGAGTTAGCATTGGGATGTCGTTGTATCCTGAAGACGGCCAGGAAATGACTACTTTGATCGACCTTGCCGACCGATCTATGTACTCGGCTAAACAAGCGCGCAAAGGGGCGACATCTGCTTTAGTTTCCCAAACCTCCCAGGCATAAACTTCCTTGGCTTCGAGAAGCCCGGACACTTAAGGATTTATTGGATACCACATAGCAACACCGTCGAGCGCGAAATCCGCCGGATTCCTCTCGATGTTGCGCGTATTGGTTGAACCAACCCGCGTTTGATTATTTTTCCTCATTAAAATCGAATTTTCCTAATATTTTGATAATCTTATTTCTAACACATTCAGGCGCAGCTAGAAATTTTTTAAGAAAAATAACGTGCTCTGGCATAGGTGCTGGTTCAAACACTTCATGGGCTTTGACAAATATATTGCTCTGGAGAATTATATTTATCTCGTTAAATCTCTTCTTAGCAGGAAAGTTGATCCCCGCTTCCCAGATAGAAACGGCTGCTGGGGTAACGTGCAGTATCCTTGCCAAATCTGCTTGTGATAAGCCACATTTCAATCGAGCTTTCCGGAAACGGACCTCCCATGGATCTGACACAGAAGTTTCGAGAGTTTGGCCAGAAAATTTCTTGGGTTTTTTCTTTCTCACGTGCCCTGCCCTTATTCATGTATTTCGGTGATGTCTGCATAGTGACTATCCCTGCCGAAAACCGCCAACAGAAATACGCCGAAGCGGTGTCAGCCGGAATTTACGGGGCTTGATATTTCGGTCCCCCCGTTTTTAACGGGGCTATATCGTAGAATTCACGCGGCGAGTTTTAGTTTCTGAGCGGGTGTGATCCCGCCGATGCCCATATTGGGCCGTTCGTTATTGTACGTCCATAGCCATTGCGTGGCGTAGTCCTGGTTCAGGCGGCTTACGCGGCCTCGGCCACGGTCCGCCTTCACCCTCTATGCTCTAGATGATATTCTGGTCCAGCCATTCATGCCGGACCGTTCGATTGTAGCGCTCGATATACGCATTCTGCTGGGGCTTGCCGAGCTGAATATGGCAAGTGCTGATCTTCATTTTTTCGCCCAGGCCCGCAATTTTCCGCTGATATACTCTGGACCGTTGTCAACACGGATGCGCACAGGCTTGCCGCGCCATTCGATGGTACGGTCCAGGCTGCGGATTACACGCTCAGTCGGCAACGAAAAATCAACCTCTATGCCCAAGCCTTCACCATTGAAGTCATCCAACACATTCAAAAGCCGGAACGCCCGACCATCGTCAAGCCGATCCCCCATGAAGTCCATCAACCACGATATGTTCGGCCTCTCGGGTACAGCCAGCGCAGCAGGCTTGTCCCGATACAGCCGTTTGCGTGGCTTGATCCGCAGGTTCAGCTCCAACTGCCGGTAAATGCGATAAACCCGCTTATGGTTCCAACGCCGCCCTTGCACATTGCGCAAATAAAAAACACAGGCCAAAACCCCAATTCCGCCGAGCATGCGTCAGACCAACCAGCACATCAGCAATCGCCTCATTCTCATCAACCAACTTCGGTGCATAGCGATAACAGGTCTCGCTCACCCCGAACGTCCGGCAGGCCAACGCAATCTCGGCCATCTCTTGGCATTGAGATGGCCGATCTATTTTTTCCCAACGCCTCCTTGAGCAGATCATTCTGCATGCTCAATTCCGCAAACATCTTCTTCAGCCGACGGTTCTCGTCCTCCATCGCCTTCATCTGCGGCACCATCGAAGCCTCCATCCCGCCATATCTCGAGCGCCATTTGTAAAATGACGCCGCGCTCATCGCGTGCTCACGGCACAAATCAGCCACCGCCACACCCCCTCAGCTTGACACAAAATTGCAAGAATCTGGGGCTCGCTATATCGCGACGTTTTCATGCAAATCTCCTCGTGCAAAATGCCAAGAAAATTCTACTCATCAATCCCCTAATTACAGGGGGGATTACCAGATCGACCGCACCCATGTTCAAAAGAGTGCGTGCGCTCCCAACATCCTTATGCTAATTAACCGACAGAATGGGATTACTATCTTGGTTATTCGTGTAATATATAAGGAAGTTCTCGGAAGGGTAGCAACAATGAATAGGCTTGCCGAATGTTGTAAGAGTAGACCAATTTTTGGAGCGAGACCAATGCCAAAAAATCTGATTTTAGCCGGTGTGGTAACCATCGGATTCTTAGTGGTGCCTCTTCGAGCAATTGCTCAAAACACATCTGCGGATGAACTCAAGTTCCTTAATTCAAAACTCAAAAAACAGCAGGACGTGCTGAACGCGCAACTTAATCAATTACAACGTCAAATGAATGTT
>JAJZEQ010000067.1 GCA_021851345.1 Pseudomonadota bacterium | reverse complement strand
TCCACGGCATAGACAACATTCTGCATGCGATCAGGGAGGTGTTTGCCTCGCTATACAACGACCGCGCCATTTCCTATCGGGTGCACACCGGCTATACGGATTCCTCGGTCGCCCTGTCTGCGGGGGTGCAGCGCATGGTGCGTTCCGATCTGGGTGCGTCCGGCGTGATGTTCACGATGGACACCGAATCCGGCTTTCGCGACGTGGTATTCATCACCTCTTCATATGGGCTGGGTGAAATGGTGGTGCAGGGCGCGGTGAACCCGGATGAGTTCTATGTCCACAAGCAGAAACTTGCCGCGGGTTATCCCGCGCTGGTGCGCCGCAGCATAGGCTCCAAACAGCAGCGCATGGTTTTCAACAAGGACCGCGCCGCCGGCCGTTCCACGAGTATCGAAGAAGTCCCGCAGGCCGAGCGCAACAGCTTTTCG
The DNA here is from genome assembly GCA_021851345.1 of Pseudomonadota bacterium. GTDB lineage: Bacteria > Pseudomonadota > Gammaproteobacteria > Burkholderiales > Gallionellaceae > Gallionella. Next base: position 3,200 of record JAJZEQ010000067.1, on the reverse strand, counting down.
CTGGGCGACAAGGATGTGCTGGAACTGGCAAGGCATGCGATGGCCATCGAGCAGCATTACGGCAGGCCGATGGACATCGAATGGGGCAAGGACGGCCTGGACGGCAAGCTGTACATCCTGCAGGCGCGTCCGGAGACGGTGCAGTCACAGGTCGTTGCCGGCGGTGCGGAAAAATTCCGTCTCAAGCAGCGCGGCGAGGTGCTGATCGAGGGTCGCGCCATCGGCCAGAAAATCGGCGTCGGACCGGTGCGCCTGGTGGCGAGTACCGCCGAGATGAACAAGGTGCAGGCGGGAGACGTGCTGGTCACAGACATGACCGATCCGAACTGGGAGCCGGTGATGAAGAAGGCATCAGCCATCATCACCAATCGCGGCGGGCGCACTTGCCATGCCGCGATCATAGCGCGGGAACTCGGCATCCCGGCCATCGTTGGTTGCGGCCATGCCACCGGCGTGCTCAGGGAAAACGAGATCGTCACCGCTTCCTGCGCGGAAGGCGACACGGGTTTTGTCTACAGGGGCAAACTGCCTTTTGAAATCACCCGCCAGGATGAAAAGGCGTTGCCGTCATTGCCGGTCAAGCTGACACTGAATGTGGGCAATCCCACGCTGGCCTTCGAGTTTGCACAAATGCCTTCCGCCGGAATCGGTCTGGCGCGGCTGGAATTCGTCATCAACAACCTGATCGGCATACATCCCAAGGCGGCGCTGCAATTCCAGACCCTGCCCGCGGAACTCAAGGCCGCCGTATTGAGGCAGGCGCGGGGTTACGCCGATCCGCTGGCTTTCTATGTGGAAAAATTGACCGAGGGCATAGCCACGCTGGGCGCCGCATTCTGGCCCAGGCCGGTCATCGTGCGCCTGTCCGACTTCAAGTCCAACGAATACCGCAAGCTGCTCGGTGGCGAGCTCTACGAACCACTGGAAGAAAATCCGATGCTGGGTTTCAGGGGGGCGGGACGTTATGTCGCACCGAGCTTCAGGGATTGCTTCGAACTGGAATGCCGCGCGATGAAGAAGGTTCGCGAGGACATGGGTTACACCAATGTGGAGATCATGGTTCCGTTCGTGCGCACCGTGCAGGAGGCGCGCGAAGTCGTCGAGCTGCTCGCGCAAAACGGCTTGAAGCGCGGCGAAAACGGCTTGCGCCTGATCATGATGTGCGAGATCCCGTCCAATGCGCTGCTGGCCGAAGAGTTCCTGCAATATTTCGACGGATTCTCGATAGGTTCGAACGACCTGACCCAGCTGACATTGGGGTTGGACCGGGATTCCAGCCTGGTGGCGAACCGCTTCGACGAACGCGATGCAGCGGTCAAAATTTTGCTGGAGATGGCGATCAGGGCCTGCAACCGGCAGAACAAATATGTGGGCATCTGCGGACAGGGGCCATCGGATCATTTCGACTTTGCGCTTTGGCTGATGGATATCGGCATCCAGTCGATGTCGCTGAATCCGGATACGCTGCTGGAAACCTGGAGGAAATTGGCGGAGGCGCATCCGAAGGGATGAGTTGCAGGCCGGGTTGAGTGCAACGATAACCAATGACTTGGCTGGCGTCGTTTGCCAGCTTAGTCGAATGGCTAGTTGTTTCATCAGTCCTCGCCGAAATCTCCTGACCGGCCTGCGCTACTCGGCGCCGCACAGGGAACTTTGAAAGGAATCGCAATGACTGAAAAAATTCTTACACCCTCAACGCGGCCACTGCAATAAATTAAAAAGGCGGCCACTTGGGCCGCCTTTAACAACTACCAGCACTGGAAGTGCTTACATTTTTCCAGACTTAACCGCTGCAAAAAGTGCTTTTGCCGCTTCATCTTCATGACCCTTGATCAGGGTATTATACTGTCCTGTCATGATAGCCGCCTGGCTCTTGAATTTGGGTTCAGTGCTCGCTATTTTGCGATCTTCCACCTTAAAGCCACCTTTGAAAACTTTTGCCAGCGCTTCCTCATTGCCATATTTCTCTGCAACTCTTTTCCAAGCCGGTCCTACAACATCTTTATCAACTGCATGGCAAGCCTTGCATGGTGCGGTTGAGAAGGTTCCAGCCGTTGCTGCAGATATAGCCATCAACCCAGCGGCAGCTACTAAAAATTTCAATGATTTCTTCACTCTATATTCCTCCCTAATCAGAATTAAAAAAACAGGGTAATTAAAGAATTTAATTACCCTGAATGCTAAGCACGTATGGAGAGACCACGAAACGTACTGGGTGCTAAATATATCACAATAATTGAAATGTATATCAATATAAGTTACCTGTTGCCGCAGGTGGCGGGAAGTCCGACTGTCCGGTTTCGGACTGCGAATCCGGATATGCATTTGCCGCTTGTGGGTTACCAGCGAATTGATGCCGCGTTCACGCGGCATTGGATTTTGAATTTGTATTTCTGCTTTTTTTCTGTGTGCCGTCGAGTGGCGAAAGCAACTAGTGTAGTGAAGCATTCTTAAAGGAACTTACTATATTGTCGCCTCCCGAACCCTCTGCTGCTGTGCCAGAGAGGAAAACACCAATGAAAGTAGCCGTGCAAATTGAATTGACGAACGAAGAGCGGATCGAGTTGACGGCGCTGGTTCGTTCGAAGCTGACCAGCGTGAGGCTGGCGATGCGCGCGCGCATCGTGCTGCTGGCAGCTCAAGGATTGCAGAATATGGATATTGCGGCGAAGGTGGGCGTGGGGCGCATGCAGGTTTCGCGCTGGCGCGAGCGCTATGCACAATCGCGTCTGGCGGGAATCGAGCGTGATCTGCCGCGTGGCGCACCACCGGTGAAGGCCGATGTGGCCCGCTTGGTGAAATTGACTACCGAGAGCAAGCCCGAAGCGGCTACCCATTGGAGCACACGAACCATGGCTGCCGGACTGGGTATCAGCGCGGCGAGTGTTTGCCGGCATTGGCGCGCCAAGGGGCTAAAACCCCATCTGGTGCACAGTTTCAAGGTTTCGCGCGACCCAAAGTTCGTCGAGAAGCTCGAAGATGTTGTGGGTTTGTACCTCTCGCCGCCCGAGCATGCGATTGTGTTGTGTTGCGATGAGAAAAGCCAGGTGCAGGCGCTGGATCGCACGCAGCCGGGTTTGCCGATGAAGAAAGGGCGCGCGTCCACCATGACACACGATTACAAACGCAACGGCACGACCACCTTGTTTACCGCACTCAACGTGCTCGATGGGCAAGTCATCTCAACCTGCCAGGAGCGC
>JAJZEQ010000269.1 GCA_021851345.1 Pseudomonadota bacterium | reverse complement strand
AACTCACGAAACTCGGGTGTATATTCCTGCTTCGGTATCTTCATCGTCTTCCTTTCCTGTGGGTTCGTAATTTTACGTCACCCTTGGAAGACGATTTTTCGGGGGAAGGTCATCCATATCGAATGATTTAGATTTTCAGTCTGTCCACCGCCCGGCTCACGGATTCATCACTCTTGGCAACCCTGCTGGCTGCCGCCACCAAAGCTTCTTCTGCCATCTTCTGCCTTTCCGGGCTTAGCGCTTTGGCTTCCTGAAAGGCCGCGACGGCTTGGTCGAATTTGGCATGTTGCTCAGTGGATTTTTCAACCGCCTTGTGTATCGCATTAACGATGTTGTGGAGTTTTTCCTGCATCAGCGAAAGATTACCCAGCAAGCTCCCTTGCTTTACTTTCCCAAGATCCACGTCCAGGTTCCCGGATGAAATTTGCTCCATTGCCGCGCCGGCCAGTGCCGGGTCGCCGCCCAGCGGGGTGATAACCATGGATTCGATCAACAATCCCACCAGCACACTGAGGAACAAGGCGAGAACGATACCGCCGCCGAGAATAATCTCTGCAGTGGTAATTGCGCCCTCGCGCAGTTCGGATTTCGGATAGGCAGCGAACACCTTGTAGTTCCAGCCGGCAACGTTTCGCGAGTCAACCTGCCAACCTTCCGGAACGGATTTGATGGTGGCTGCCGCTTGTGCGGGAGTGATGCCGTTGGTGGTGAAACGGACCTTGCCAGCGCCATCCACCAGGGCCAGAAATCCGGTATTCAAAATTTTGGTCTGCTGAATGGCAGTTTGCACCCCGCCCAGGGAAGCTTCATAACCGACATAATATATGCCGATCAATTGGTTTTGGCTGTCCATGATGGGCTGATACGAGGTAAAAAAAGGATTGCCGAGAATATCGACCACACCTTCAAATCCTTGCATCGTACTGATTGCAGCAAAGGCCGGACCCAGGCGATCAAGCACGGTTCCAACAGCCCGGCTGCCGTCCGGCTTTTTGACATTGGTTGTGATGCGCACGAAAGTATCGCCGGACTTCGAAAAAATAGTGGCGGTGCCACCCACAAGATTAACCAGTTTGTCCACAATGCGGAAGTTAAAGGCTTGCAGCTCCTTGCCAAAAGCAATGTTGGGGGCGCTTATGCCGGGAACGATTTCCACGGTATCGCCCGTGGAGGGTGCGCCCGCGGCGGACGTCAAGTCCTGCAACACATTCATTGCTTCGCTCGTTCTTGCCTTCATCAGGCGCGCGGATTCGTCGAGCAGTCGTTGCACTGAATCAAGATCCGACTGGACTTTTTCCGTGGCAGCCTGCTGCTGGTTCTGGTAAGCGTTGTATGCCAGCGCCACGGCGCTCAGGCTGATCAACAAGATGGTAGGAACCACGACCGACCCGATAATTTTTGCTTTAAAGCTCATTGCCATTTCATCACTCCCCGTAATTGATTTGTCAGGCTTCCGTTTTATTGATCTCGTGAATCAAGGTAGTAAATTCGTCCGTAAGTTCTTTGCGCTGTGTCATGATCAAATTGATAATTGGTTTGAGCGCAGTTCTGATACCCCCGATGGAATCTGCGTTCTGTACGGAGCGGGCCAGCTGGGGATTATCGGGAAAATGATTCAGGCAAAAATCGCCAAGGGCGAATTGTGCCTCAATCAGGTCGATGTTATCCCCCAATCTCCATGTCACTTGCGAGTTATCCATCTCCCCTCCCCCAATATATTTCGATCGAGTGCGAATTGCGTTTATGCATCAAAAAGCGATTCCACTATGACACATTTTATTAAAACTTAAAATGTGCCCATGCCCTGTGCAGTTCCACATCACAGACATCCTGCGCTGAATCATATACCAAAGCAGGATGAAATGTATTCAGCCTCAACTGGGCGGGCAGAACCTGAAGCCGGCGGCATTTCTGCCGGCAGTTGAGCCCGGGATGAACCCGGCAGGACGAAGAATTGTCCACAAAAAAATCATGGCCCGCTCCACTATATCCGGCCTGGATCAGCTCTTGGGGCAAACCAGCATAGCCAGCCAATCGCCGGACGAGTCCGGTACTATGTAGAAGTATCTGGCTTGCTGCGCTGTCTGGGATTTGGCGATATTGCCGTTGTTGCGGTACTTGATAATCGTCAGCGGCGCGATGCGCCTGCCCTTGCAATCGATCTCGAAGTATGTGGCAGTGACGGACTGCACGCCCGCCTTGTTGGCTATGATTTCGTCGCTCACCATGGTCGCCAATGCGTCCTGCATTTTGAAATCGGCAGGTAGCGTGCGCCGGGTTGACTCCAGCTTCAGGAATTCCGGCGTATAACCGCTCGCGATCTTGCGGGCAGATTCATCCATGATCTGGTCACCATCCCGGCTTTTGAAATAGCCCCTGATGGTTTTCTCGGAAATATCCTTGACCCACAAGCGCACAGTGTCCTTGTCGGGATATTGAATATCTGCTGCATCAAAGAACGACGCCTTGTCCTTGCCCACAATTCCCGCATATTGCCAGTCGGCCGCATATGCTGCGGACAGGGGCAGAAGAAAAAACATGGCAAGCAATATTCGGATGCAGAACATAAACGGATTCCCCTTTCTCACCGCAAGCAATCAGCCTGGCGTGATTTTAAACGATTATCAAAAATCAGGAGACTCCATGTGCATGGAAAATGCGACGCGGAAGGGGTTGCTGCAGCAAAAAAACCCCCACGCATGCGCGTGGGGGAAGCTCATTTCTGATAGAGGGATCAGAAACGGTATCTCATGCCAATACTGATGCCCTGTATCTCTGTGCCACCCCAGCACTGCGGCGCGGAATCAATACCACCCGAAGCGGGAACATTCAGGGACGATGCATGGCAGTCCGTGGTCACACCGTGTCCGCCGGCACCCAGGTCATAGTGATCGTTGCCATGGTTGAAGGTCACCGCGTAGTTGGCGTAGAAGGAAAGATTTCTGTCAACTTGATGCGTGCCATTGATGGTGTACATATCGGCGGTGCTAGCGGCTCCGTTTATTGTCGGATCATAGTTATGTTGTCCGCCAGCATCTCCCGGTGTTTTCCCGGCACGCGCCCAGCCCAGGTTGATCTGGTTGGCATGCGGAAGATTCTGCTCGATGAATACCCATGTGCCTTTACGCTGACGTTCGTTCATGGACTGTATTGAAGGGTCCACACTGCGGCGCATCTGTTCGTAAATCCCGCCTATCCAGGTGCCGGTTGACTGGAAGCGATACAGCGCACCGACCTTGGCGGCCGATTCCTTGCCGTTATCCAGGTAATAATTCGCCGTTTGCGCTGCCGGGTTAGCATAGCTGCCCAAAGGATTGCCTGTACCATAAAAGTCGCTACCACGGTTTACACCTTCATGAGACTCATAGCCGGCCGTCAAATACCAGGCGGTTTTGTCATCGTAGACCAGGCTGGCGCTGAAGGCATTGCTGAAACCGCCGTCGTTACAGCCATCCGGACTACCAACACCGGGGCCTACATTGCTCCCGAAGCCGCCCATAAGGCCGCCGCTGCCGGGAATATTGCCACCGTTACAGTTCCCGGAACCGGCGGGAATAGCGGCACTGTTCGTGGCGCGATTCTGACCGGGCGAGAACATCGCGGCAAAACTGGTGTGATTCCACTTGGGCGATTCGTACCAGATCGCGTGTTCCAT
>JAJZEQ010000239.1 GCA_021851345.1 Pseudomonadota bacterium | reverse complement strand
CGTGCAGTAAAGCTGCGGCTGTTTGATCGTGTCGGAAAACGACTGCAGCTGAACGACCACGGACGTGCCATGTTGCCGCAGGCTATGGCCCTGCTAAACGGCGTAGATCACCTGGAAAAGAGCTATCTGAATATAGCACCCAGCTTGATCATTCTGGGCGCCAGTCCGACGATAGGCAACTATCTCCTGCCCCGGCTTCTGGCCGATTACTGGCGCTTGCAGGGCGTCGTGCTGGGGGACGCATCTCCGCCGCTACAGGTTGTAGTGGCCAATACCGCAGATGTTGCAGCCAAGGTGGCGGGATTTGAAGTGGATATCGGATTGATCGAAGGCCCATGCCACAGGCCGGATATTGAAGTGACCCCATGGCTGCGAGATGAGCTTCTATTAGTTGCATCTCCCGGACACCCTGTTGTTCTCGAGGCTAATGAAAACCAGATAACTTCTGAACGGCTTGCCAAAACCAACTGGCTGTTGCGCGAACGGGGTTCTGGAACCAGAGAAGCATTGGAACATGCCCTGCTTCCACACATACCCCAATTAAAAAGCTGTATTGAATTCAACAATCATGAAGCCATCAAGCAAGCCGCGGTGCAAGGCCTTGGAATTGCCTGCCTGTCGCCCCTTGTGGTAGCCGATATGCTTAAAACCGGACAACTGGTTAAACTTAATACAGAGTTTAGCGGCATCCCCAGGCGTTTTAGCTTGCTGGTGCATCATCAAAAACAGATAACTCCCGGAATGCAAAATTTCATCAACTATGCGTCCAGAGCGGTTACAACATCCGATTTCCATAACCTGCAAAAAGGGTTCATTGGGCCTGATCGATAAAATAATGTCTGCCGGTCACCAGAGTTGAGTCTATCGATGTCAGGGGAACTGAACCTCATTTTTACTGCCCCGTTCAATTAATGATATAGTGCGCAACATGATTAATCTCATGGTTTTCTGTCGGCCCGGCACGTCATCCAGACTATGGATGACGTGGTTCGTTTTGTTTGCCTTGCTGTTAGTCCAGATAAGGGTGGCTACAAGCGGCTGCCTGATATCGGGTTTCATGTCTCCCCCGCGCGCGCCGGAACAGCTTATGCAAATGCAGACTGCCGCTGACCCCTGTGCAGTTCAAAAGCCGGCAGACATGCAACCGTGTATGGAGCACTGCGCCCAGAGCTCTGACATAACCAAGTTCACTTTTTACATGCCTTTCGTCTTGCCAGCGATGATTCTGGCGGGCCTGTCATTGTTCACCGCAGCGGATGCCAGCCACCTTAAAACATCCGCATACCCCCCGGCCACTACCGGGCCGCCTCTCTATCTGCGTTTTCTCCGGCTGCTGAATTAGCCTTTTTCCCGTCCTAATCCGCTTGTTCGCATTTGCAGCGAGGCTGCGGTGCGCATTTGAATTCGAGTTCTGTTCCGGAGAGCATCTTGAGGCGCATTATTTCCATTGCACCTCCATTGCCATCGTCCTTTTCCGGGCAGGGAAACTCAATTGGCTAATTTCAAGTTTGAGGAATTTCATCATGAAAAAATACACATTCGTTTCCATAACCGCCATTGCAGCACTCTCGGGCATCGTTTTGATGTTCGGTGCGCAGCATGCCGATGCAAGCCCGCGCAACCCAATCATGCTGGCCGATGCCGGCATGAATATGGGAGGCATGGATATGCAGGGCATGAATAAGCAAGCAGCGTCCGTCACCCATCGCGGCACCGGCACCGTAAAGGAGATTTCTGCAGGGATGGTGACTCTGGCTCACGGCCCTATTGCATCCCTCCAATGGCCCGCAATGACCATGAGTTTCAAATTGAAGAATGCGGCGCTTGCCAAGGGGATCAAGACCGGCGATGTCGTCGACTTCGAACTCGTTCAGTCTGGCAAAGATTATATGGTCACGCGCCTTCAAGCATCCGGAAAATAGGCGGATGGCAGGGGCAGCGGTCACCGCAGTCCCTGCCGTCAAACCACGCCCGTAGCCCGATGGGCGCGCGGGCAAAGCCGATTCTTCGCTGTATGGAGGTTATATGCATTCTCTTTTATCGAGCCTGGCAAGAGCCGTGCTGCTTAGCGCTGGACAGCATGGTTTCTCTTTTTCCATGATTTGTGTAGCACTGATGATGCCATTATCGGCAGCTGCGCAAAACGAGCTGTCGCTGGCTGACGCACAACGACTGGCCGTGGAGCGCTCGCGGCAACTGGCAGGGCAAGATGCTGCCGTGGCCGCTGATCGCGATCTGGCGGTCTCGGCCGCGCAAAATCCCGACCCGGTGTTAAGTGCCGGTATCGGCAATCTGCCGGTCACCGGTGCGGATCAGTTCAGCATCGGGAGCGATTTCATGACCCAGCGCAGCATAGGCGTTTCCCAGGAGTTTACGCGCGGCGACAAGAAACGGCTGCGCGGCGAACATTACCAGCGCGAGGCCGACAAGACCTTGGCCGAAAAAGCCCAGATGACTCTCGTCATCAGGCGCGACACCGCGCTGGCCTGGCTGGATCGTTATTACTCCGAAGCGAGCGCCGAATTGATAGGCGAGCAGATTCGACAGGCACAGGGTGAAATTGAAGCTGCGCAAACCGCATATCGATCGGGTCGCGGCAGTCAGTCCGATGTGCTGGCTGCCCGAACGGCACTGCTGGGATTGCAGGATAGAGCCAGTGATATCGCGCGCAAGGTGCGCTCCGCAAAAATAGCACTGGTACGTGAGATCGGCGAGCCGGGTAACTTCCCTCTTGCCCGGAAGCCCGCGATCGACCATATCCCGATAGACCCCGGCACGCTTGATAAACATGTGGCCATGCATCCGGATATTCTCATATTGGCTAAACAGGAGGATCTGGCGACAACCGACGCGCGCCTCGCCGAGGTCAACAAGCTAGCCGACTGGAGCGTCGAGTTGTCATACGGGCTGCGCGGATCGCAGTATTCCAACATGGCTTCGATCGGTGTTTCGGTTCCGCTGCAGTGGGATCAGGCGAATCGCCAGGATCGCGAAGTGGCGGCCAAACTTGCCCAGGCTGAACAAATCAGCGCGCAGCGCGAAGAAGCCATGCGCGCCGCGGTTGCCGAGGTAAGTTCGATGATCTCGGATTGGGACAGCGCGCGCGAGCGGCTAGCCCGGCTGGAAAACGAACTGGTACCGCTCTCGGCCGAACGTACCCAGGCGGAATTGTCGGCATACCGCAGCGGCAAATCGTCGTTGAATGATGTGCTCGCCGCCCGCCGCAATGAAGTGGACGTCCGTTTGCAGGCTCTGCAAATGGAGGCTGAAGCCGCACGCTTGTGGGCATTGCTCAACTTCCATTTTTTGCAGAATGATGCCGGTCGCATTGCGACGGAAAAGGATGCCCGATGAAAACCAAACAATTCGCTTTTCCTGTTGTCGCGTTGATCATAATCGGTACGGTGGCTTACGCCAGCTATCGCGTTGGCCTCAGCCAGAGCATGGTATCTGCCCCGGCTGCAGCGCCTTCTGCAGGCGATACAAAATCCGCCCATGCGGCCGATCCCGCAACGGGCAGGGCCGTGCTCTATTGGCATGATCCTATGGTGCCCGGCCAGCGCTTCGACAAGCCCGGCAAGTCGCCTTTCATGGACATGCCGCTGGTGCCGGTCTATGCCGATGAGGGCAGCGATGGCGGGAAGGTTGCTATCGACCC
>JAJZEQ010000122.1 GCA_021851345.1 Pseudomonadota bacterium | reverse complement strand
CACATAAGCATGCTCGTTGCTCATCATCGACACGTAATCCAGCCTGTCCATGTAGGGCAGCGCTTGCAGAAAGGTCTTGTGCTCGGCAAGTTTTTCGGTTGCGCGATGCAGCAAGCCGATGTGCGGATCGGCGCGCTCGATCACCTCGCCGTCCAGCTCCAGAACCAGTCGCAAGACCCCGTGCGCGGACGGGTGTTGCGGCCCGAAGTTCATGGTGTAGTTTTTTATTTCTGCCATCGCTTATTTCCCCGAGATGCTGGCGTAATTTTCTTCGCGCACGATACGCGGTGTCACCTCGCGGGGCTCGATCGAAACCGGCTGATAGATCACGCGTTGCTGGGCCGGGTCATAGCGCATTTCCACATGGCCGGACAGCGGAAAATCCTTGCGGAATGGATTTCCGACAAAACCATAGTCGGTCAGGATGCGGCGCAAATCGGGGTGCCCGGTAAATATGATGCCGAACAGGTCGAAAGCCTCGCGCTCGTACCAGTTGGCGCACGGCCATACGTCCACCGCCGAAGGCAGCACAGGGAAATTATCTTCACCGGCAAACACCCTCACCCGCAGACGCACGTTATGCTTCACCGAAAGCAGGTGATAGACCACTGCAAAACGATGGGGACGCGCGACTGTATCAACCGGAGTGATATCCGACGCGAAATATGCGCCCCCTTCCGAGACATCACTGCCATATGCGGAATAATCGACACAGCACAGATCCATCATTTGCTCGAAGTGCAACTCCGGCATGTCACGCAAACGCCCCAGCACGGCCAGCAGGTCGGAAGACTTGGCCACGACGGTCAATTCTCCCAATCCATCCTCCATTCCGGCCAGCTTATCGCCCAGCAAACTTGTCAAGTTAGCACGCAAGGTGCTCAAATCAGCAGCCATATATCATCGTCCTAGCGCGCAATGGTAGAAGTGCGTTTGATTTTGCTTTGCAGTTGTATGATACCGAACAGCAATGCCTCCGCTGTCGGGGGACAACCCGGCACATACACATCGACAGGCACGATGCGATCGCAGCCGCGCACCACCGAATAGGAATAGTGATAATAGCCGCCGCCGTTTGCGCATGAACCCATGGAGATCACCCAGCGCGGTTCGGCCATCTGGTCGTAGACCTTGCGCAAGGCGGGCGCCATTTTGTTGCACAGCGTGCCCGCAACGATCATCACATCGGACTGGCGCGGGCTGGGGCGGAACACAACTCCGAAGCGATCCAGATCGTAGCGCGCCGCGCCGGCATGCATCATTTCCACGGCACAGCACGCCAAGCCAAAGGTCATCGGCCACAGCGAACCGGTGCGCGTGTAATTGATGATCGTGTCCAGCGAAGTGGTAACGACACTTTTTTCCAGGATACCCTCAATGCCCATGACGGACCTCCCGCAAGCCTTGACCCGGTGATCTTTTATCGCCCAGCAGCAACCGGACGCGGGCGGCAGCCCCCGCAAGTAGGAGGCCGGCGGGTTCCCCGTTGCCGCGCAATGACCCTTCCGCTCTCGCGGACGGCCGCATCCCCGCAGCGCGGGGCCCCTGCTTCCTGCTTGCCACCGCCCCCGATAGTTTCGGCAAAAACTTTGACAGCATCGTGTCGGCGTCCAGCAGCGCTCGCGGACGGTCACATCCCCGCAGCGCGGGGCCCCTGCTCCCTGCTCGTGCTGCTACTCCCATTCCAGCGCCCCTTTCAACCACTCATAGATGAAGCCCACCACCAGGATGGCCAGAAAGATCATCATCGAGACAAAACCGAAAGTGCCGATTTCCTTGAGCACGATTGCCCATGGAAAAAGAAAAGCAATTTCCAGATCGAACAAAATGAACAGGATGGCCACCAGGTAATAGCGCACATCAAATTTCATGCGCGCATCTTCAAATGCCTCGAAGCCGCACTCGTAAGGGGAGAGTTTTTTGCTGTCAGGACGGTTGGGCGCCGCCAGCTTGCCCAATATCACAGGCGCCACACCCATCGCAATACCCACGCATATGAACAACAGCACCGGGAAATAGTTTTCCAACATTGGGCCTCGCCCCCCTCAGTTTTTACTCGCCAGAAAATCCAGGAATTTACATTTAGTTGCCTACTTTGCCAACACGCGCGCGCATCGACTTAAACTTGGTGCGGATGGGGAGACTCGAACTCCCACGCCCTTGCGGGCACAAGCACCTCAAGCTTGCGTGTCTACCAATTCCACCACAACCGCGATACCGTTCTATGATTATTTCGGAATATCCTTGGCCTTGGAGTCATCTGCCGGCGCCATAGCAGGCGCGGCCGGAGCGGGCTGGATGGCAGCCGGATTCACTTTGTCCATCACCCCGAGTTTGCCTGCCGGATGCGAATATATGTAAGTCAACGACAGGCTGGTAATAAAAAACAGTGTCGCAGCAACGGCCGTGCTGCGGCTGAGAAAATTTGCCGAACCGCTGGAGCCAAACAGGCTGCCGGCCGAACCCGTGCCAAATGCCGCGCCCATGTCGGCGCCCTTGCCATGCTGCATGAGCACAAGTCCCACCAGCACCATCGCGGTCAAAACGTGTACCACCCAAACCAATGTTTCCACACACTACCCCGCATTAATAAATATTAAATCCCGATCTGCTGAACCACGCTATCCGGAACCGGCAATAGCTTCTATACCTGACCTGCGCGGCAAATCGCCAGAAACTCATCGGCCACCAGAGAAGCGCCGCCTATCAAGCCACCGTCAATGTCCGGCATCGCAAACAACTCTGCGGCATTATTTGCCTTCACGCTGCCGCCGTAGAGTATACACAAACCCGAGGCGATTTGACCATCCCGAGATGCAACCTTACCCCGGATAAATGCATGCACCGCTTGCGCCTGCGCTGCAGAGGCAGTCTTGCCTGTGCCAATCGCCCAAACCGGCTCATAAGCCACCACTGCATTGCGCAACACCTGCGCGCCGCCCAACTGTATCAGCGCATCCAGCTGCTCGCCCACCACGGTTTCGGTAATTCCGCTTTCGCGCTGCTCCAGCGTCTCGCCAACACACAGGATGGGAGTTAACCCGGACTGCTGTGCTGCCAGGAATTTTTCGGCCACCAGGTGGTTAGTCTCGGCGTAATAAGCGCGTCGCTCCGAATGACCGACGATCACATAGCTGGAACCGAAGTCCCGCAACATCGCTGCCGACACCTCGCCGGTGTAAGCGCCCTTGTCCAGCTGATGCACATTCTGGGCACCCCACCTGACTGCGCTGCCAGATAGTTTCTGTTGCGCCTGGGCCAGGTAGGGAAATGGCACACAAACCGCGCAATCCATACCCGGTATCGCGTCCATCCCGGCACGCACGGCATCCAGCAACCCTGCATTCTGCGCCAGCGTCCCGTGCATCTTCCAATTTCCGGCAACCAATTTTCGACGCATAATTAATAAACCCGCCAGACAACAAAGCGCGCAATGCTACCCGTGAACACCCGCGAGGTCAATAAACCGGCAGGGCATACCGGCCGGAAATCGCACCGATGGGTCACCCGCAAGCATAACTGCACGATTGACGCTGGCGCCACGCACGGCGGGAAGACCCTGCTTGATTCTGCACACTAGTGTAGTGTTGCATGCTAATGGAACCATATGAAACCTTGTATCTACGCGGGTTGCGGGCTGATTATAAGTGCCATCAAGAACGCATCACTACACTAGAA
>JAJZEQ010000111.1 GCA_021851345.1 Pseudomonadota bacterium | reverse complement strand
CACCTGTGTGCCGGGCTGACACGCGACAATGTTTGGTACGAACTGCCGGTAACGCGGCGAGGCGTTTCCTCCGTGGCGTTGTTGAATGTGCAGCAATTGCCCGGCGGCATGAAGCTGCTGGTGGGGCGGGATGTGCGGGCCCGGCTGGAGCTGCGCAACGTGTTGCGTGCCGGGTTGATCTGGGCTTTGAGCCTGATGATCGCGCTTGGCATTATGGGCGCCCTGCTCATCCGTTCGCTGTTCCGGCGAACCATCAAGGATATTTCCGCCACCACCAGCGCCATCGCGCGCGGGGATATATCACGCCGCGTGCCGGTGAGCGGTGTGGGTGATGAATTCGATGAGCTGGCGGTCACCATCAACGAGATGCTGGACCGCATCGCCAGGCTGATGGACGGGGTGAGGCAGGTTTCCAACGCTATCGCGCATGATTTGCGCACACCCGTAACGCGCGCGCGCGCCAGGCTGGAGGATGCGGCCCTACATGCCAGCACGAAAGATGAAATGCAGGCGGCGATCGACCGGGCGACTCAAGACCTGGACGGGATTGTAGCGGTATTCGAGGCGCTGCTGCGTATTTCAGAGATCGAAGTGGGCTCGCGCCGCGCGGCCTTCGCGCGCATTGATCTCGCACCCGTGTTGACGGATATGGACGAGCTTTACCGCGCCGTTGCGGAGGAAAAGCAGATTGTGCTGCATACCGAAATTGAAACGCAGTTGCCGGTATGGGCTGACCGCGATTTGATTCAGCAGGCAGTTGTCAATCTTCTCGATAATTCTTTGAAGTTTTCAGAATCACTCACTGTCATCAACTTCTCGGCCAAGATGGTGGACGGCATGGTGCAGATCATGGTGGCAGATCGCGGGCCTGGCATCGCGGAGAAAGACAGACCCCGCGCGACAGAGCGGTTTTTCCGTGGTGAGGCGGCGCGCAGCACGGTTGGCTCAGGGCTGGGGCTGGCGCTGGTTCTGGCCGTGGCGCAGCTTCATAATGGCACGCTGCATTTGCAGGACAATCACCCTGGCCTGCGCGCCGTTATTACGATTCCAGCGTATAGGGATTAAAGCACTCTACTTTATTAATTTAGAGGCGGATTCAGACATTAGAGGACATCGCGTTGAAAATACGCCAGACAACGCTAAGGAAGCTCAAAACCAGAACACTGCCACCACACTCCTTCGCCGGGCGGCGTTCCTTCCAAAAACACATGTGGTTCCTGACAGGGTTTCCGAAAATCTTGCGTATTTAACGTATTTTATGTGAATTGCGTGCTCTACAGATCAAAGGCACAGATAAAGGAAATTGCGGCATCAAGGTTTGTCCGGAATTTTGGACGCTACCAGGACGAAGCGATCAAAGAACCTGTAATCGTCAAGAGTCATGACCGGGTAATCGGCGTATTTGTTTCTCCTGAAGACTATGCGCGTCTGAAGCGTGGAAGTCGCAGAGCGCATCGTGTGGCAGAGCTTCCCCAGGAATACCATGCCGCTTTCGAGGCCACCACCTACCCCACTGAGGAAGAAATTAAGGCGGCGAGGCTGTGATAATCCCCCACCGCTTGTCGCGGGTATTTATTATTTTTCGTATCTTTGGAAACGAGAAGACGATGCAGGTTTAGAAAAAGGGCAAAAAGACCGACCTTGCGTCGTATTTGCCAGCGTGAAGGATGAGGACACTATGGGTAGAGTCTTTTTGTCTCCGATCACGCATACTGTCCTTAGCCAGCCAGACCACCCAGCACGGCTAGCATGAGGCGCCCGGTGCTGGTGCCGGTATCGGCCCAAGGTTCCGCCAGTGACCGAAAACGTGCGCTGGCATCGGCGATCTGCTTGACGATGGCAAACAGGTCGAAGGTGGAGCGCGCTAGGCGGTCAATCCGCGTCACCACCACCATTTTCCCGGCAGCCAGGTGCTTGAGCATCTTCAAAAGCTCTTGCCGGTCGGCCCGCGCGCCGCTCACCTTCTCCTGGTAAATCCGTCTGCAGCCGGCCGCTTTCAACTGCGCGAGCTGGGCATCGAGGGTCTGGCCATAGGTACTGATGCGGGCATAGCCGATCAGCTCGGATGGGGGGCTTTTTCGGTCATATCTTATGCAAACTCTAACTTGTTGATTCGCTTGGGGCAAGCAAACCTTGCAAAAGTCTTGATACCGTTGCCCTCGTCCAGGCATCGCATGATATATTGGTCCAATTAAACGGCGTAAGTGCACTTTTCTCGCAATTCTAATATCTTACACGTGTTGTTCCTACTTCGCTGAGCTCTCAAAGTCGCTTTGAGAGCTCCCCGCTCTCGTGATCAGCCCATAATTTGACGATTGACACTCCACTAATTTGCAGCATATATACGGATATTTGAAGCAAATTCAGGAGGCGTTGATATGGCACGTGGACCCGAAAAAACCATCCGAGAACTTGAATTGGAGAAAGAAATTATTGAACGCAGGATAAAAGAAAAAGAAGAACGCGAACGACGGAAGGTGGCCGAAGAGAAACTAAAAAAAGAGAAGCAGAAAAATGCCAACTAACCATGCTTTTCGGAGGCGTAAATGGTTAGATACGATCCAAAATCGCCGAAGTTCTGCTGTGCAGCGTGTAGTCACTTATTCGGCAAATCAACATTTTTGCTTTCAATGCTAGTGAGGGTTGTAACTCCAAATAAGATTCCAGAAAAATGCCCTCGCTGTGGCAGCAACAAGATTATGATTCTTGTCCATTAGGATTGAATTATCACGTTTTAACTGAGGAACATCATGACGAAAGCAAAGCAAAAAGGTAGTTGCCCATTCTGCGAGAACGTTGTGGCAGCAGAGATTGTTAAAGAGCTGTTTTTACGTCGAGACAAATGCAAATGTCCCGAGTGTGACGAAACCATTTATAAATGCCGCTCTCCGAGCTGTCATGACTACGCAAAAGGGACGGCAGTCTATGACCATGAATTGTGTCCCCGGTGTACCGCCGCTGTTACAAATATCGTTGGTGGTGGGATTAGAGCCGTTGGTGGTGCCGTACTGACCGTAGTAACTGGCGTTATTGCTACCACCCTCGCTAAAAAACATAAAGACTGAGAGTGATAAGATGTTAAAACTGGTTGGGGCTTTAGTTATCTATGGTTTTTCCATATATGGGTTCGTCGCTTGGTCGCAGAAACACTGCGACCATAACTAAAATACAAAACTTGATGCTTTGATTGCGAAGGCAGGCGATGAGTAAAAAATCGTCGGTGAGTCTGAGTTTTGGAGAGCCGACTGTTGAAGGGGGCCGCTACTCAGAGTCGGTCCATATGGGCGTCGCATAACTTGTAAAACCTGCGACGCTCAGGCAGCCTCCCGGTCCGCTTGGCTTTTTCTTGTCGCGTTTCTTTGTCGCACGTTGTATTTATTTTGCGACATAACTTGCGACAGGAAAGCTCATGCCCAAGTCCGCCGCCGCTCCCTTGATCGGCTATGCCCGCGTCTCCACTCAGGGCCAGGACCTCGCCCAGCAGCGCGTTATGCTTCGCGAATCTGGCTGCACGCGGATTTTCGAGGAAAAGGTCAGCGGGACAAAACGCGACCGTCCCGAGCTGGGGCGACTGCTCGACCATCTGCGCGTCGGCGACGTGGTGACGGTCACACGCCTGGACCGGCTCGCCCGCTCCACCCGCGACCTGTTGGAAATCGCCGAGCGGATCAAGGAGGCCGGCGCG